>CAMAVV010000168.1 GCA_945861815.1 Thermoflexus hugenholtzii JAD2 | reverse complement strand
GTACTCGCCGCTAAAGCGTATGAGGCTCAGCAGTGGAACGAGCAGGGCAAGCGCTGCAACGGTACCCACAACGCTTGCCGTCTTTTTCGCCTTATCCAGACCTGACGCGGCGATATGCTGCAACAGGTACTGCGCACCAGCGGCGATGTACCACGCCCCAATGATGACCGCAGGGATAAGAAAGACATAGGAGTCTGGCGTTATATAGAACGTCGCGTAGAGGGAGAGGGCGACGAAGGAGAGCACGGTCGCGCCAGCGAGCCAGCGGTCGAAGGCCCAAAGCCGCCACGCGCCAAGGAGGCCTAGCATTAGACCAACGCCCTGAAACTGATCGACGATGCGCTTCATCCAATCGACGATGCGGTCGTCTACAATCGAGGACTGCACCCCAAAGATATAGGTCTGGTACGGGTTGCCGCTCACCTGCCACATGAAGCCTGAGAAGGTGGAGGCATCACCCCAGTTGACCGGTGGGTTTTGCGCGGCGGCGATGGGGAGGTAGATGTAGACGGCCAGGCCCAGCGCGAGGCCGCCGGCCATCTCAAGCCAAGCAAGGCCTCCTGAGCGAGAAGCGCGCCACAAGACGACCACGGCTAGCGGGAGGACGAAGATAGCGAGGGTGAAATGGTTGCCCATGCCAAGGCCGAAGAGGAACGCCGCCAATAGGGGCCTCTTGGACCTGCCGCGTGTTGCAGGGTCGCTATCGAGGCGCCAGGAGAGGAGAAGCCAGGCGATGGCCGTCACAAAAAAGGCGTTCAGGGCATAGACTTCCGGCACGATCGCCTGCCCCCAAAAGATAGGCGAAAAGCCCAGGGTCAGCGCGCCGAAGGCAGGCCCCATCTCCGGGACGAGCGCCGATAGCCTGGTTTGTGGCTCCTTCGCCTGCTCACTAGCAGCTTGCTCTTTGCGAGTGTTGAAGACGGCCTGGCAGAGCAGCCGCCCAACTAGGTAAGTCAGGCTGACCGCTACCGCACCAAAGAAGGCCGACATCAGGGCGAGGCGGTGGGCAGGGTCTCCCGCTGAAATCAGTTCAAAGACTTTCCCAAACAAGATGTACGTGGGATAGCCAGGGGGGTGCGCCACGCCCCAGGTTCGAACTGCTGTGGCGAGCTCGGCGCTATCGGCTGCGCCATTCTCCCAGGTGATGCCCGGCGGCGCAAAGAAGGCGTACAGAGAGAAAAAGAGCCCAAAGAGGAGCAGGGCCGTTAGCCCGTGGGGGCGGCGAAACAGTTGTAAAAGGCTCTCCATCGCCGTCTATCCTACCAGTCTGGGCCTACGGAAGAAAAACTGAAGGGAATGGCACAGCGCCCTCCCTTCCTTGCGCCACCCCTTAGTACATTGATATAATGCCCTTTGCCAACACGCTTCTGTGCGTATTCGAAAGTGGGGCCCACCCCACTTTCTTTGTTCTAGGGGTATGGAAAGGCAGGCATCGCGGAGATGAAAAGCGAGTTCATCATCGCCATTACGCAGCTCGCCGCCGAGCGCAACCTTCCCCGTGACGTTGTGCTCAACGCGGTCGAGGCCGCCCTGATCTCCGCCTTCAAAAAAGATTACTTGGCAGACATGGACCTGGCGGTCCGCATCTCCTCAACAACAGGAGAGGTGCACGTCTTTGCCAAGCACACCGTGGTTGCCGATGGCGCCGTTGAGGACGCCAACAGCCAGATAACGCTGACCGACGCCCAAAAGCTCAAGGCGGATGTGGTACTAGGCCATGTCTTTGAAAAAGAGGTAACGCCCGCCAACGCGGGACGCATCGCCGCCCAAACGGCGAAGCAGGTTGTGATCCAGCGCCTTCGCGAAGCTGAGCGCGATATTGTCTTCTCCGAGTATGCCACCAAGGAGGGCACCGTCGTCTCCGCCGTTGTCCAGCGCTACGATGGGCGCTCTGCGATCCTCGACCTTGGTCGCGCCGAGGCTATCATGCCCCCCTCTGAGCAGACGCCCTCCGAGCGCTATCGCAACAGCCAGCGGATCAAGGTTCTCATCCTTGAAGTCGGCAAGTCAACGCGCGGGCCCCAGATCGTCGTCTCCCGCACGCACAAGAACTTGCTCAAGCGCCTTTTCGAGCTTGAGGTGCCTGAGATACTGAATAAGATCGTCGAGATTAAGGCTATCGCCCGGGAGCCTGGCTTCCGCTCGAAGGTGGCGGTTTCCTCCAACCAAGACCGCGTGGACCCGGTAGGCGCATGTGTGGGCCTGCGCGGCGTGCGCATCCAAAATATCGTGAACGAGCTCCACGGCGAGAAGATCGACGTTGTGGAGTGGGCAGCCGACCCGGCGGCCTTCATCGCGCGGGCTCTGGCGCCCGCCCAGGTGATGCACGTGGTCGTCAAGCCAGGCGAGACCACTGCGATCGTCGTCGTGCCTGATAAGATGCTTTCACTGGCCATCGGCCGTGAAGGGCAAAATGCACGGCTGGCGGCGAAGCTCACCGGATGGCGAATCGACATCAAGTCGGCCTCCGAGGCTGAAACCCAGAAGATCGACCTCGGCAAGTCGCCTCAGGCGCCGCCAGCAGAAATCGCCGAGCGCGCCAGGACGGCTCAGCCCAAGCCGGTCCAACCCTCTATGCCAACGACTGTCTCGGGAGAAGAAGCGGCCCTCCAACCTGCCGCACAGGCTAGTCCTGCATCTGGCAGCGCTCCTGGAGCCGCCGAAGCGCCAACCCTTGCCGAAGCCCTCGCCTCGGAAGCCACGTGGAAAGTGCCTCAGGTTGCCGGGCAAGGGGCTCAGATCCGCTTCGCCGAGGATATCGCGGAGTTCCGCGGCGGCAAAGGCGGCAAAGGCGGGAAGAAGCGCGGCGATGCCGGCGATGCGAAAAAACGCAAAGGCGGCAGCCTCAAAGATATGGTGTTCGAGGAAGAGTAGCTGGGACGTCTGTCTCCCCCGGCGAAGCGCGACGATGCCAAAGAGACACCATGTCCCCCAGCGCCGCTGCATCGTGTGCGGCGAAACAGGCGAGAAGAAAGAGCTATTACGCATCGTTCGCGAGCCATCGGGCGCAGTGAGCGCCGATCCGGGTGGCAAACGTTCCGGGCGCGGCGCCTATCTCTGCGAGAAGGCCACGTGCCGGGAGGCGGCCTTGAAGAAGGGCAGACTGGAAGCGGTCCTGAAGGTGAAACTCTCACAGGACGATCTGACGAAACTCGCGGCGGGCCTCAACGAGGCCGGCATTAGTTAGGAGACAAGCGATATATGAGTCCACAAGCAAAGAGACGCGGGTCGCGCCCACCGCCAAGGCCGCGCAGGCCCCCACCGGCCCGCTCGAAGGCCCCACCGCCACAGGCGGCTCCCGCTCCCCAGGCGCCTGCCGCTCCGGTCCCAGGCAGCCTCGGCCCTCTGCAACTGCCCGCCACCATCGCCGTGCAGGACCTGGCGACTCGCCTCAATATCTCCGGCATCGACCTTATCAAACAATTGATGCGCTTTGGCATCATGGCGAATCTCACCCAGGCCGTGAACTTCGATACGGCCGCCGCCGTCGGCGCATCGCTGGGCTATCGCCCGCAGCATGAGGCAGTGAAAGAGATAGGGGCCTCACAATCGGCGCAGGGCGCGGAGGCCACAGGGAACCTTCAGGCGCGACCGCCTATCGTCACCATACTTGGCCATGTCGACCACGGCAAAACCTCCTTACTGGACGCCATCCGCAAGACCAAAGTTGCGGCCTCAGAGGCCGGAGGCATCACTCAGCACATCGGCGCTTACCAAATCACAGTCCAGGGGAAGCTCATCACCTTCCTCGATACACCCGGCCATGAGGCATTCACCGCGATGCGCGCACGCGGCGCAAAGGCGACCGACATCGCCATCCTGGTGGTGGCGGCGGACGATGGCGTTATGCCGCAGACTATCGAAGCCATGGACCATGCCAAGGCAGCGAATGTTCCTGTCATCGTCGCAATCAACAAAATCGACAGGCCTGAAGCCGATCCGAACCGGGTCAAGACACAGCTTCTTGAGAGAGGCCTTATCCTTGAAGAGTTCGGCGGACAGGCCATCGGCGTTCCTGTTTCCGCGAAGACGGGGAAG
>CAMAVV010000167.1 GCA_945861815.1 Thermoflexus hugenholtzii JAD2 | reverse complement strand
TACCGGCGCATCTTCTCGCGGTACGACAAGCTCGCCAAGACCTTCCTCGGCTTCCTGCACTTCGTCAGTTCCCTCATCTGGTTACGATGACAATGTCAACACAACCTAATCGAATCAAAGCATTACCTCATATCGATCCAATCCCAGAGGACGATGATGACAGTGCGGTAGAAGGCAGGGCGCTAACCAGATTGCACAAAACGAAAGAACGTAGTCAGACCTTAGTCGAAAAGAAAAAGTCTCAAGCTCTTAGAGATCTCGGCTATCTAAAATGTGAAGCGTGCGGCTTCGTGCCTAACCAGCATTATGCAGAGGATGGGAATCGGTCCATTGAGTGCCATCACCTCACCCCTCTCGCAAGTCTGAGTGAGGAGAGAAAAACGTCCCTTCCAGAACTCAGCCTCCTTTGTGCGAATTGTCATCGTCTAATACATCGACGTGGTAGCTGGCTTACGTTGGCTCAACTTAAGAGTCTTGTAATCTCCGGCCAAGAC
Source organism: Thermoflexus hugenholtzii JAD2 (assembly GCA_945861815.1). Classification (GTDB taxonomy): domain Bacteria; phylum Chloroflexota; class Dehalococcoidia; order SHYB01; family SHYB01; genus VGPF01. Next base: position 3,616 of record CAMAVV010000167.1, on the reverse strand, counting down.
CGACCAAGATAATGAGTACCGGCTCTGTCACCATCGTCATACCCACTTATAACGAGGCGGTGAACCTGCCGGAGCTGGTGAGGCGCATCATGGCGCTTGGCATCGCTGACCTTCGCATCCTCTTTGTGGACGACAACTCGCCGGATGGCACCGCCGACCTGGCTGAACGCCTCTCGCAAGAACATGGCGGGCAAATCGCGGTGCTGCGGCGGCCGGGGAAGATGGGCCTGGGAACCGCCTATATCGCCGGCTTTCGGGAGGCGCTGAAGACGGGGGCGCAGTACATTATCGAAATGGACGCCGACCTTTCGCACGCTCCTGAAGACCTTCCCAAGTTGCTGAAGGCGATGGACACGTGCGATGTGGCGGTTGGCTCACGGTGGACCCAAGGCGGCGGCGCAGACAAGAGCTGGGGAATCGTGCGGCGATCCGTCAGTAAGGGAGGCTCGCTTTTTGCCAGAGTTGTGCTAGGATTGCGCGTCGAGGACACGACGACTGGCTTCAAGTGCCTCCGCCGCCAGGTCATCGAAGCAATCGATTGGGAGAAGGTGAAGAGCCAAGGATTCGCCTTCCAGGTGGAAGTGGCCTATGCTTGCCAGCGTCGCGGCTATCGCATCGTGGAATTGCCCATCACATTCGCAAACCGGGCCAAGGGTAAGTCCAAGATGTCACTAGGCATCGTCCTCGAGGCATTCCGCCGGGTGATTTCGATTCGCCTCAAGAGTCACGCCTAGCTTCCTTAGTCCTATCTTCACGTCACTTAGTGCGTTTCATCGCAAAAGCCCATCTGCCCTATTCCACCAACATTCGCACCAATTTTAAATCTAGTTCAAAATCAAACCAAAAACCTATTGCAATTTAGGTATTGACATTGCACAATAAGCCAATGTAGATTGCGACAGAAGTACGAAAGAGAAGGGAATTAGGGAACCGCACCTGGTTACGAGTGAATCCCATTCCCGGTTTGAGCATCCTATCGTTATCTAGGTGAGTAGGGGCTGTAACGAATACGCAAGGTTGGTGGATAGTGGGACTTGACGAATTCCGTCGCGGCTATTACACTTCCGACTTCGAAGGGTAGGTAAAAGAAATGGTTGCACAGAGAACAGAAGAGAGAATCAGAGTGAAGAGAGAGCGGACGAAACAGGCTATTGATTTGGCCATGGCCAGCAAGTGGGATGAGGCCATTGCCGTTAATCGCGCGATTCTGGCCGACTTTCATCAGGATGTCGAGGCGCTGAACCGCCTTGGGAAGGCCCTGAGCGAGACAGGCAAACTTGGCGAGGCGCGCGAGTGCTTCAACCAGGTCCTGGCCATTGCCCCTGGCAACGGCATCGCCAAGAAGAACCTTGAGCGGCTGGCCCTGGTGAAGCAGAACAAGACAGTGGCGAAGGCGCAGCACGCCCGCGTTCCGCCAAGCTTCTTCATCGAAGAGACGGGCAAGACGGCTGTCACGATGCTCATGGATAAGGCCGCCGCGAACGTGCTGGCCCAGGTTTCCGCAGGGGAGCCGGTACAGCTGGAGCGCGATGAGTACCGCCTGGTCGTGAAGAATGGCGAGGGCGACTACCTTGGCACGGTTGATCCGAAGATTGGCCTGCGCCTCATCAGCATGATAAAGGGCGGCAACAAGTACGCAGCCGCCATCGCCGGCAGCCGCGGCCAGGAGATCAAGGTCTTCATCAAGGAGAGCTACCAGCACCCGAACCTGCGCGGCAAGCCTTCTTTCGCCCCGAAGAGTGTGGAGGAGATCCGACCCCACATGTTGGAGAACGAGAATCGCGCCGATGACGACGATGCCGCTGAGTTCGGTTCTGCAGAGAGCTGGAAGGCCGACCTGCGAGAAGAGATCGAAGAGGTGGCCGCCATCTCGCGAAGCGCCCGCCGGATGCGCTCGGACGAAGAGCAGGAGTAACTAGACCTCTCGCCCAGCAGACGTTATCACCACTGCGCCCCGGTAGGATGACCTATCGGGGCGCTTTCCTTTTCCAGAGGTACGGATGCGCTATAATGCGCCTGCCATGGGCATCGTGACCAAAACGGGAGACACGGGAGAGACAGGCCTCCTCTACGGCGGACGGGTGCCGAAGAGCGACCCTCGCCTAGAGGCATATGGGACGATCGACGAGGCCGTCTCCGCCATGGGCCTTGCGCGCGCGCTGTCCAAGTATCCGCGTGTAAAGGAGTGGCTGCTCCGCCTTCAGAAGGAGCTCTTCTCCGTGGCCGCCGAGCTGGCGATAGACGTTCGCGAATACAGCACATTCGATAAGCACTTCAAGCGCATCTCCACGGAGATGGTGGAAGGGCTGGAGCGGCTGATCGAAGAAGTAGAGAAAGAGGTCGCAATGCCGCCGACCTTCATCGTTCCAGGGGCGACCGCCGCCTCAGGGGCAATCGACTTAGCGCGGACGATCGTACGCAGAGCGGAGCGACGAGTCATCGAGCTCAAGGCCCAAGGGCTTGTGCAGAACCCGGAAATCATCCGGTATATCAACCGGCTATCGGACACTATCTATGCCTTGGCCCGCTATGAGAACAAAGATACAGACCCGGAAGTGCTGGTGGGACGCCGTGCGTAAGCGACTTTTCCATCTCGCATCGCTCCTTGCGGCAATCGCGCTTACAGTCAGCGCATGCTCATCAAGCAATGGCGGTGAGGGCGGCTCCGGCCAATCGATTGCCTTCCAAACAGACGACGGCTGGGTGCTGCGCAGCAAGTACTACGGAACGGGACTGACGACGCACTCGGTCATCCTGACGCATGCCTACGACTCGAGCCAACAATCGTGGAGCGCCTTTGCCGAGAGTCTCGCCGCCCGGGGCTATGTGGTCATGACCTTCGACTTTCGGGGACATGGCAGTTCGCCAGGGAAGAAGGAGGCGGGGATCGCCGATGCGGACCTCACGGCGGCCTACCGCTACCTGCGCAAACAGTCGAACAATCAAGGAAAGATCTTCCTAATCGGCGCAGACTTGGGTGGAACCGCGTCGCTCAAGGTGGCCTCTCGCGAAGAGACGCAAGGTGTCATCTCTCTGTCAGGCCCAGCGTCTATCCGTGGCCTGGACGTGTCCAGCGATGTGGCACGCATCACCGAGGCAAAGCTCTTCATTGCCGCGCAAAGTGACGTCAGGCCCAGGGAGGCTGCCCAGGCGATGTTCGATGCTGCGCGGGAGCCGAAGCAGCTCCAGATCGTCGCTGGGGGAAGCCACGGCACCGATTTGCTAAAGGGCGCCAGCGCCGACCGCGTAAGAAGCCTGATCTTCGACTTCCTCGAGAAGAACAAGTAAGGACTCTCTCCCGGTCTGGCCCCAAATAAACAGGGCTACACAGCGGAGGGAGCTGGGAATACGTTATGTCACCGCCCAAGATTGCCATCATCGACTACGGGGCTGGAAACCTTCGGAGCGTCGTGAACGCGTTCGAGAAGGTGGGGTTCGCCGGCTCCGTGACCACAAACCCCAAGGATGTGCTGAAGGCAGACGCCGTCGTCCTACCTGGGGTCGGTGCCGCCGGGGACACGATGACGAGCCTAGGCGCGCGGGGAATGATTCCGGCCATCAAAGAGACCATCGCTCGCAAAAAGCCCTTCTTTGGAGTCTGCCTTGGATTGCAGCT
>CAMAVV010000166.1 GCA_945861815.1 Thermoflexus hugenholtzii JAD2 | reverse complement strand
GTTCTCCGTCGTCAGGATGCCCATGCCGATGGGGATATCGTCATCAACAGAGACGCTGCCGACGCCGCGAATGGCATTGTCCGAGACGTAGTGATAGTGGTCCGTCTCGCCCTTGATGACTGCGCCGAGGCAGACCAGGCCGTCGTACTCGTCGGTGTCGGCCATGCGCATGGCGGCGAAGGGAATCTCGAAGGCGCCGGGCACCCAGGCAACGTCGATGTGGTCGGCGGCAACGCCGTGGTCGAGGAGGCCCTGCTTCGCGCCCGCCAGGAGACGCGAGGTCACTTGCTCGTTGAAGCGCGCGACGATGATGCCGATGCGCAGGCCCTTGCCGTCATGTGCGCCGGTGAATTCGCGGCCTGGGCCTTTCCCGGAGGCGCGCTCGCCGGAGGGGCGTCCATCACGGCTCATTGCTTCTCGACGTTCCACTCGGCGAGGGGCGCGACGCCGGGCATGATGTGGCCCAGCTTATCGCGCTTCGCTTCGAGGTAGCGGATATTGTCGGGCGTCGGCGGCGCGATGATGGGCACCCGGTCGACGACGCGCAGGCCGTAGCCTTCGAGGCCGACGATCTTGCGCGGGTTGTTGGTCATGAGCTTCATATCCTTCACGCCCAGGTCGACGAGGATCTGCGCGCCGATGCCGTAGTCGCGAAGGTCGGCGGGAAAGCCCAGCGCCAGGTTCGCGTCCACGGTATCGAGCCCTGTGTCCTGAAGCGCATAGGCCTTCAGCTTATTGTGCAGGCCGATGCCGCGCCCCTCTTGCTTGATATAGATCAGGATGCCGCGCCCCTCTTGCTGGATGGCGCGGAGGGCCATCTGCAGCTGGTCGCCGCAGTCGCAACGCAGGCTGCCAAAGACGTCGCCGGTGAGGCATTCGCTGTGGACGCGCACGATGACGGGCTTGCCATCGCCAACATCGCCAAGGGTAAGGGCGACGTGCTGGCCGCCATCGACGACGCTGCGATAGGCGTAGGCCTTGAACCGCCCGAACTTCGATGGAAGGTTCGTCTCAGCCACGCGCTCGATGAGCTTCTCGTGCTTGCGGCGATACTCGATGATCTGGGCGATGCTTACGATCTTGATGTTGTGCTGCCTAGAGAACTTCTCCAGGTCCGGCATCCGGTGCATGCGCCCGTCGTCGCCCATGATTTCGCAGATGACGCCGGCCGGGATGAGCCCCGCCAGCTTGCAGAGATCGACGACGCCTTCCGTCTGCCCGGCGCGCACCAGGACACCGCCATCGCGGGCGCGGAGCGGGAACATATGGCCCGGGCGCGAGATGTCATGGGGCTTGGCGCCAGGGTCAATGAGGGTCTTGACGGTGGCGCAGCGGTCGTAGGCGGAGATGCCAGTGGTGACGCCGCGCCGCGCTTCGACGGAGACAGTGAAGGCGGTGCCGAACTGGGACGAGTTGTCCTGGTCGTTGACCATCATGGGGATCTGCAGATCCTCAAGGCGCTGGCGCGTCATGGGGATGCAGACGAGGCCGCGGGCATGCTTCGCCATGAAGGCGATAGCCTCAGGCGTCACCATCTCCGCAGAGATGGCGAGGTCGCCCTCGTTCTCCCGATCCTCGTCGTCCACGAGAACGAGGAACTTGCCTGCGCGCAGGTCCTGGAGCGCTTCTTCTATTGTGGCGAGGGGCATGCGGTGCGCCTCTCTAGCTCAAATCAGGGAACTTATTATAGCGCACGCAACGCGGCCTTACCTGAGGCACCCCCTATCTTCATTACGTAAATCTGTATGCCTTACCGTGACAGCGCAGGTGTTGCTAGGACGTAGCCGCCCCGCGCCTTCTTCGCATCGTCGCCCGCTTTCACACGCCCCGCCTTGTGGCTCACTGAGAATGGCCCGGGCGTCGTCAGCACGTAATCGTCTTTCTCTTCTGCGTAGACGCCCTTCAGCTCCCGGGCGAGGCCTGTCTGAATCACGTTGAAGCCATGCTTATCGCGCACCTGGTCCAAGGCCTTTGCGAGCCGTTCGTTGCGTGGCGCGGCCTCCTCGAAAAGGGCCAACTGCGATGTGACCTCCATCAGTTCGCTGACGCCGATGCCGATGAGCCGCACCGGGCCGCCGCGATCCTGAAGGGCCTTCTTCAGCAGCGCCTCTCCAGCAGCAAAAAGGTCCGCATCGGCATTCGTGCAGCCGGGCAGGGTCTTGTGGCGCACGATGGTATCGAAGTTGGCGTAGCGCAGCTTCAGGACAACGCGGCGGCCACGCTGGCCTTCGCTGCGCATGGTGGCGGCAACACGCTCGAGGAGATAGCGCATCGTGGCCCGCAGTATCTGCACATCCTCGATGTCCTTCGCAAAGGTCGTCTCCCGGCTGTGGGACTTCTGCCGCTCACGCTGAAGGACAGGGCTGTCATCGATGCCGTTGGCCCACAGGCGCAAAAGGTCGCCCGATGCGCCAAAGCGGCGGCGGATGTTGGCAGGCGGCGCTTCGGCGAGCTGGCCTACGGTGTGTATGTTCATCTCCCCTTCCAGCACTGCGCCGACCTTTTCGCCAACGCCCCAGAGCTTGCGCACATGGAGCGGCGCGAGAAACTTCTTCTCTTCGCCTGGCGCAATCTCCACCAAGCCATCCGGCTTGCAGTAGTCTGAGGCGACCTTGGAGACGACCTTGCTCGTGGAGATGCCAACCGATGCGGTGTTGCCGATCTCCTGTTGCACCCGACGGCGGATGAGCTCGGCCACTACGAAGGGTTCGCCGTGGAGCAACTCCGTCCCCGTCATATCGGCATAGGCTTCATCGAGGCCGCCTGACTCGATGTACGGCGCGTAGTCGCCCAGGATCTTCATGAAGTGGGCCGAGGCGCGTTCGTAGTGCTCGAAGCGGCCGGCGATAAAGATGGCGTGGGGACACAGGCGCTTCGCCTCGCCAAGGGACATGCCCGCGTGAAGGCCATAGGGCCGCGCCTCATAGGAGGCGCAGGAGACGACGCCACGCCCGCGCGGGTCGCCGCCGACGACGACAGGCTTGCCGTTCAGCGATGGGTCAAGCACGCGCTCGACGCTTACGAAAAAGGCATCCAGGTCGATATGAAAAATGACTCGCGTCATTGGCGCCACACCTCGCCAAGGAATAGAACGCATGTTCTCATAGTATCCTTAGGTATGTCAAGCCCCTTCGGGACGGGCCGATCTATCGGGCGAGATTTCGTTGCGCCTTTGTGGTGGCGACACCTCCTTGCGTTGGGATTGACATGGGCTGCGGGTCTTGGTGTAGATGGCCTGCCGGCGGTCCTTTCGCGAGAGGACATTCCAGGCGAGGGTGCGAGAATGTAGCTTGCGCCAAAGGCACAATGTGCGGTCTTCCCGAAGGAAGGTGGCCCACGTCCACCAGGCGACTAACGTCAGCGTGCCAATCTCGCATGTGAGCCTACGGGTATTATGCAGGGCGGCCATATAAGACCGCCCGTACATTTCGGATTTGCATCCGAGTCCATCGCGTGACCCGCTGGGCGCGAGATGAACGGTGCGGGTGTATAGCCCGCCCTATGGACCGATCCTCCTTCGCCTGCGCCGTTTTTGGATGCGCCGGTCGCTTCCTAGCTAGCCTAGGGCAACCGGACACACCTAGACCTATCTACAGCTCCAGTATACACCATCAATGTCAATCTATGCATATACAAGAGATGTGAACAGGCGGGCGTAGAGGCTGGAGTATCCACCCGGCTAAGGAAAGAAATGGTGTGATGTTGTACGATACACGCTCGATACGAACCGACGGCGTCATAGGAGATCAACAATGGACGGCAAGAGTTCCCTTGGTTTGCTGGTGAACATGTCGAACTGTAAGGACCCGGCTCATGAGGCCGACTTTAACCATTGGTATGACCGCATCCACATACCCCAGGTCTTGGGGACAAAGGTCTACCACGCCGCTACCCGTTTCAAGAACGTGGCCCCGAAACCTGGCGAGGCCGTCTACCTTGCGCTCTACGAGACAACGTGGGACGATCCGGTAGCGGCATCCATCGAGATGCGCACGCGCGCCGGGGCCATGAACATCTCGCCGGACCTCGAGGGGAAATACCGGAGAAACTTCAAGCGCATCAGCGACTTTCCTCCGAAGGGTGCTTCGCACCCGGCCCATCGAGCGACAGGGCTCCTGTTGGTGATTACGAACTGC
>CAMAVV010000165.1 GCA_945861815.1 Thermoflexus hugenholtzii JAD2 | reverse complement strand
CACATCATCGGGCCAAAGGTCGAACATCATTCGCTCTTCCCAAAGCGCGTGAACTTTGAGATCGTGAACGTGCTGGACCGCTCACACCTGGATATGCGAGTGTGGGAGCGCGGCGCTGGGCTGACGCTGGCCTGCGGCACGGGCGCATGCGCGGTGGCAGTCGCGGCGCAGCTCAAGGGATTGACGGAGCAGACGGTAAACGTCCACCTCCCAGGCGGCGACCTGAAAATCACCTGGGGCGGCAAGGGCGACGTCTTTATGGAAGGCCCGGCGAAGACGGTGTTTACGGGCGAGTGGGCAGAGTAGACATCGCGCTGGCCTGACCCACTGCAGCGTACTTGTAGTCGGTGGATGGCGAGGCGAGAGAGCCGCTCAATCCCTGCGTGCGTATGGACGTATGTATACTTGCCTTCGCCATGCGTTCTTCAGGAATACAATCACAGGCTGTCATCGCGCTAGTCGCGGCGTTTGCGGCCCTGGCCGTGATCGCGGCGTGCGGGAAGACAGACAGGCCTCCTTCCAGCCAGACTCCGAGCTCCACGCCGCAAGGGCAAGACCCGAGCGCATTGATGTGGGCGCTCTACGACGGCTTTGGCCAGAGCGACCACGGAGTCGTCGGCTCGATGGCGCTGTCGGGCGATAGAACGTACATTCCAGTCCTGATTGAGTTCCTCTTTTCGCCGCGGATCTTCAACCGGCTTGCTCTCATCGAGGCGGGCGAGGCGCTGCGGCAGCTTTCCGGACAGCGCTTCAGGGACGACGATTGGCAAGGCTGGGTGAAGTGGCTTGGGAGCCAGGAGCAGATCACGCCGCCTGCCCAGTTCGCAGGATGGAAGGCAAGTCTCCTGAATGGCATCCATCCCTCCCTAGGGACATTCTTCTACGATGGAGTCGCAGCGCGCATACGGATAGAAGAGATCGTGTGGGGAGGCGTGCCAAAGGATGGCATCCCGGACTTGCGCAACCCACCCCATGTCCCGGCAAAAGAGGCATCCTATCTGGAGCCCTTCGACCGCGTCTTCGGCCTTTCCATCAATGGGGAGCATCGCGCCTACCCACTGCGCATCATGAATCCCCACGAGATGGCGAACGATATGCTGGGCGGAGAGCCCTTCGCCTTAGCCTACTGAACGCTGTGCGGCAGTGGAATCGTGTACTCCACAAGGCTTCCCCAGATCAGCAACGAGGCAGTGGAGTTTGGGACCTCCGGCCTGCTCTACCGGAGCAACAAGCTGATGTACGACAGGCGCACCGAGACCCTTTGGCGTCACTTCACAGGTGAGCCGGTGGTGGGAAGACTTGCCGATAGCGGCATCGTGCTGAAGCGGTTCCCGGTGACGCTCACTACCTGGGGCGACTGGCTGGCGGCGCACCCGGAGACGACGGTGCTCTCCATCGAGACAGGCGTTTACCCGCCACAGGTCTATCTGCCGGAAGGTGACCCAGGGGCGGCCTACAACAATTACTTCTCTAACCCCAATCCAGTCTTTCCCGTCTGGCAGCAGAGTGATGCTCTCCCAGCAAAGGCCACGGTCTTTGGGGTGATCGTCAACGGCGCGCCAAAGGCCTACGACCTGCTCTCCTTGGTCCCACGGCCGGTGCTCAACGATAGCCTTGGCGGCGCAAACATCGCTGTGGTGACGCCGCCAGGCACATCGGCGGCGCGGGCCTACCTACGCGGCAACATAGAACTCACGGAGGCAAAGGCGACCGGCGGCGAGACGGTGGTCACCGATACCACAGGGCGGCGTTGGCGGATGACGGAAGAGGCCCTGGTGCGCACAGACGATGCGTCAATCAAGCTTGCCCGGATGCCGACGCACTTCTCGTTCTGGTTCGGGTGGTATGCCGCCTATCCGAATACGCAGGTCTACACCAAGTAGTTTTTACGAGGCGTTCACCACAAAGTCGAAACGGGCGACTCTTCCATCGCCTGTCTCCTGGACGCTCATCATCAAGCCGGCGTTGAAGATGCCATCGTTGGCGTTGCCAGACTCGTTCGGGAAGTAGGTCTGCGTTGTCAGCCCAGGCCCAGTTGGCGGAAGCACTTTTACGTGGATGTGCCGCGTCCGCCCAGGGTAAAGTCCCGGCACGATGGTTTCCAGCCGGTAGAGGCCAGTGGCATCAGTAAAGAGGTGCCCGCGCAGCCGGTAGCCTGTGTTGTCGTAATTTCCTTGGGCATCGGTGTGCCAGAACTCCATGCGCGCGTCGGCGACCGGGCGGCAATCACGGCTCATCACATAGCCCGTTACAATCAGCCTCGTCCCATTTACACCCGGCTCGATGAGCGATGTTCGCAAGGGAGCGCCAGCTTTGAAGTACGGGCCTTCCGTTTGTGCCAGGGTAAATCTGCCTGGCGTGCAGATGGCCGTCGGCAGGGGCGTCACCGGGCGAGCGGTCGGCGTTTGGGTGGGCGAAGGTTGCGTTGGAGGGACAGGTTGGGTTGCCGTTGGCGAAGTTGGGGAAGACGCAGGCCCGACTTGCGCATGGTCGTCGTTGGAGCAGGCAGTGAGGGCAAGGGATGCCAGAACGAGAATGCCAGCGGCGAGTCTACGCACGGTATATGTCCTTCATTTCCAGACCGGAGGGCATGCCAACGGGTTGCGTTGTACGACGAAACAGCGTTACAGGCCTGCGCGCGTGAAGACCTCGTCGACGTACTTAGTGTAATAGCGATAGTCGAAGAGATCGTCTAGCTGTTTGCCGGGCAGGTGCTTGGTGATGACTTTGTCTTTGCGCAGAAGGTCTTTGAAGCTGCCGTCCGACTCCCAGGTTGCCATCGCGGCCTTTTGGACGACTTTGTAGGCGTCTTGGCGCGTCATCCCCTTTTCGATCAGAGCCAGAAGGATGCGCTGGGAGAAGACCAACCCTTTGCTCGCCTCGAGGTTCTTCTGCATGCGCGGGGCAAAGACGCGAAGGCCTTGCATGATATGCGTGAAGAGGTCGAGCATGTAATCGAGTGCGTAGCAGGAATCGGGGATGATGATGCGCTCGGCGGAGGAGTGGCTGATATCGCGCTCATGCCAGAGGGCGACGTTCTCCAGGCCAGTGACGCTGTACCCGCGAAGGAGGCGCGCAAGGCCGCAGACGCGTTCGCTTAGCTCAGGATTGCGCTTGTGGGGCATCGCGGAGGAGCCGGTCTGGCCTTCGCTGAACGGCTCCTCGACCTCATGGATCTCGGTGCGCTGGAGGGCGCGAATCTCGGTGGCGAACTTTTCCAGCGACGCGCCGATGAGGGCGAGGGTGGTGATGAACTGCGCATAGCGGTCGCGCTGGATGATCTGCGTCGAAGCAGGGGCGACGGCGAGGCCGAGACGCTTGCAAGCCAACTCTTCCACCTTGGGCGGAACGGTAGCATGGCTGCCAACAGCGCCCGATACCTTGCCGACGGCGATCTGCTTGCGCGCCTGCTGCAATCGCTCTGCACTGCGTTTGAGTTCCTCTACCCATACCAAGAGCTTCATGCCGAAGGTGGTGGGCTCAGCGTGGACGCCGTGTGTACGCGCCATGATGAGGGTGTGCTTATGCTCAAGGGCGCGCGTTGTGACGACCTTGGTGAGGAGATCGAGGTCCTCAGCCAGGATATCGGTAGCCTGAAGAAGCTGGAGGTTGAGGGCGTTATCGAGGATGTCGGACGAGGTGAGGCCCAGATGTATGAAGCGGCTGTCTGGGCCGACGTTCTTTTGGACGGATCGCAAAAAGGCGGTCACATCGTGCTTCGTCTCGGCAAAGGCCTCTTCGACTTCGGCCATAGAGTAGGAGGCCTTGCGGATGCGCGCCATGGAGGCTTGCAGGATGGCGCCCTGGTTTGCCCATGCCTCGCAGACGGCAAGCTCGACCTTAAGCCAGATGTCGTACTTTGTCTTCTCGGACCAGACCCACTTCATGGCGGGGCGGGAATAGCGGTCAATCATGGGAGGGTCCTGGGAGGAAGAAGCATGGGGTTAGAGGCAAGGAACTTAGGAATTGAGGAACGCAGGTTCAGATTAGGACGCAGGAAAGTATTTTAGCGTAAAAGAGGAGGAAAGGGCAGGGGGCGTTATATTCTCCGTAGAAATCCGACAGTCGTTAGGCTCCTTTCGTGAGGGGCGGGCGTAAACCGAGACCTAGGTGCGGACGGTGGTAATGATAGCGCTCTAAGAAGGCCTCTGCGGCACCCTG
>CAMAVV010000164.1 GCA_945861815.1 Thermoflexus hugenholtzii JAD2 | reverse complement strand
GCTATCGCAAAGACGAACTGGCGCGACGTGAAGCCGTTCTTCGAACATGGGGCGCGGGCCTTGGCAGGAGTAGAGAAGAGCCAGCGCAGCCGTTTCCTTGCCCTGACCGAGCGCCTGCCGCGAGAGACGGGGGCGAACGTCATCCCATTCCTCATCGAGACATCGGCGGCGCTGGCGGAGATGGAGCAGAGCACGCACCCGGCGCTGCTAGGCATGGCGGAGCGCCTTGTGGGCGTCTGCCCGGCTGCGGTAAGCGACTTTTTGAAGAATGCGCCCAAGGTGCAGGCGCGCATCAAGGACCAGCAATTAGCACGGTGGTTCGACGAAGGGATGCGTATCCTGGAGGAGAACGAGGACGGCGGGCTTGCCTTCTTCCGCCTGGAGTCCGGGCGCGGCGAGCGCGTGCTGGAGGCTCTGTCCTCCGGGGTAGGGCTGGACCGCATCAAAGACCTGCTGACGATGTACTGCCGCGCTCTTGCCGGCGAGTCGGTGGACCTGATGCCGGTGCAAGACCTCAAAGAAAAGAACATCGGGTGGAACTCAGCCGAGCGCGCGACGACGGAAGGGAAGAACATCTTTGTGCCGTCGTTCGTCGAACGCTATCCAACGAAGGACGAGAACTTCGATTGGTTCAAAGTTATCGTGACGCACCAGGTGGGCCACTTGGAGTTCGGCAGCTTCGCCTTCGCGTACGACACGCCATCGACGCTTTTCTCCGGCAGCGACCAGCGAGCCGTGCTCGGCAAGGACAGCACCGGGAAAAAGCGCGCGACCTCCGACCTGGAACGCTTCTTTGACCTCTTCCCCGACCGCAAGCTCGCCTCCGATATCTTTATGCTTGTCGAGGACGGCCGCGTCGACCACCTGGTGAAGGGGAGCTATCGCGGCATACGGACCTCGTACAACCGTGTGCAGGGAGAGTCGATCGCCGAGCGGCCATCGCCGGAGACGCTGCCCTTGCGCGAGGCGCTGATGGAGGTGCTGGTGCGCCTAAGCCTGCAAACGGCGGGCAGCATATCGACGCCTGTGGAGTTGCACGAGCATATCGACGCGATCGCGACGCTTACGCGGGGCGTTCAAGCAGACGCAGCGACGGTGGAAGACGCAGCAGAGACGACGCTGCGCATCTATGAGCTCGTCAGCCAGGTGCCGAACGTGGAGTCGCCGGAGGAGAAGACGGAAGAGCGCGACATGGACGAGATGGGCAAAGAGGAGAGTCCCGAAGGGGTAGAACAGATGACGCAGGAGCTGCAGACCGGAGGCGGAGGGAAAGGCCAGCCGCCCCAGGGGAAGCAGCAGCGAGAGTACAAGAGCCCGAAGCAGGTCGAGTTCCGAGGCGACTTCAAGCCGGAGTTGGTGCAGGCGCTGAAGGAGTTGCGAAAGCAGAAGTCGAAGCCAGAGGGCGAGATGCAGATGGAGGGGATGTCACAGGAGGCCCTCAAGCAGATGCTCGAGAAGAGCGTCGAGATGGAGATGATGGATGCGCAAGAAGGAGAGGTGGACGACCAGTCGAGCAACTTCGTCGACAACCTGATGAATGAGGCTTCGAACCAGGAGGCGAAGGCGCGGCAGGGAAGCCAGTTCCCGCATGTCCCAGAGGACGACCGCCCGCTGTCCACGACGGAGCCGAAGACGTTCCTCTATGACGAGTGGGACTTTCGCGCCGCCGACTATAAGCCGCGCTGGTGCGCCGTCCGCGAGAAACTGATGGACGAGGGGACGAGCGAGTTCTACGAGAAGACGCTGAAGAGCTATTCACAGCTCGTGGCGAAGCTCAAGAAGCAGTTCGAGATGCTTGCGCCGGAGATGTACCGCAAGGTGAAGCACCTCCCTGACGGCGACGAGTACGACTTCGACATGGTGGTGGAGTCGGTCATCGACCGGATGGCGGGCGACACGCCGACGGACAAGGTCTACTGGCGGCGCAACAAGATCGAGCGGGAGGTTTCGGTCGTCTTTCTGCTCGATATGAGCGCATCTACGGCAGAGGCTGTCGATGAAGCGCGCCACCAGATAGACGCGTGGGACTTCCCGGACGACCCGCGGGACTATATGGCCTGGCTGCGCACTCGCCGGGAGGAGATGAGCCGCCGCACCTATAAGCGCATCATTGACATCGAGAAGGAGAGCACGGTGCTTCTCATCCGGGCGCTGGAGGCGATAGGCGACACGTACGGCATCTACGGTTTCTCAGGCTATGGGCGCGAGAACGTGGAGTTCTATGTCATCAAGGACATCGAAGAGCGATTCGGGGAGCCGGTGAAGCGGCGCATCGATAAGATCACGCCGATGCACGCGACGCGGATGGGCCCGGCGATACGGCATGCGATCACGAAGCTGGAGCGGCAGGAGTCGCGGACGAAGGTGCTGTTCCTGGTGAGCGACGGGCGGCCGCAGGACAGGGGCTACAGCCGCGAGGGCGTGGAGAAAGAGTACGCGGTCCACGATACGCGGATGGCGCTGAACGAGGCGCGGCGCAAGAACATCGTTCCCTTCTGCCTCACCGTGGACCGGGCCGGGCACGACTATCTGAAGACGATGTGCTCCGATATGGGATATGAGGTTGTGTCTGATATCACGTCGCTGCCCCACCGGCTGCCGCAGTTGTATAGGCGGCTAACGGTTTAGTGGATTGTCAGAGGGCACATGCCCTGTGCCCCTACGGCGCCTGGTCTGCCAATGATTTGATGTAGTTCACCACGTGCCATATCTCCTCGTCTGTGAGGAGGCTGCCGAAGGGCGGCATCCGGGTGCCGGGCAGGCCGTTCTTGATATAGCCAAAGAGTTGCCATTCCGGATGAAGCGGCACATGAATGATGAGATTCAGGGGCGGCGGATTCATGGAGGCGGCTCGAGGCCCATCGCCTTTCCCGGTATCGCCGTGGCAGGCGGCGCAGTACTTGGTGTACGAGGCTTTGCCGGAGGCGAGGGAAGCTGCCGTGGGAGGGAAGGGGTTCGCGGCAAGCGCAGGCGCAGTTCGTTGCGATTTGGCAGGGACGACGGCGAAGAGCAGGCCGATGACGATGAAGCCGAGAGCGGGGGCTAGGAGCCGTTTGCCGGCCTTCTTTCGGATGCCGCCTGTAATCATGAGCGCGCTAGTGCAGGCGATGCCGATGAGCGCCAACTCGATGCCGAAGAGCAGGCGTCCGGTCTTCACATCCGCTTGCGCGCTGCCTCGCTGGACTGCGCCGGTTGTGCCAAGCTCAAAGCGATAGGCGGCGCGCAGGTCGAAGGCATCGGGACGGATAAGCAAGACCTCAACCTGCCAAGGGCCAACGACGCTGAGCGATGTGTCGTTTGCCACATAGTGGCCCTCGCCCTCTCGCTGTGCTTGAGCGACTGCCGAGCCTAGGTCTTGGCTGAGAAAGGTCGTCGTCACGCGGACGGATGAGGCATTGTCGATCTTCCCGCGTCTGTCCTTGGCTTGGACGGTGACACTGTTTGCGCCAACGCGGCCTGGGGAGATGCGCACATTCACGGTTGCGTCGTTCACCTTTTGCACAAGCTCGATGGCGTCTGTCTGCCTATCGCGGGCGTCCGCCTGTCGCGCGGGTTCGAGGCTTGTGAGCCAGCCTGTGGCGAGGGCGACGAGAAGAACGAGGGACGCTTCGCTGGTGACGAAGATTTTCAACAGCCCTGACGCTCTGGTGTTTGTCGCAAGACGTTTGCTGACCCAGAAGAGATTCAACGCGCCCAGGATAAGAAGAGGGACGACGATGGCGATCTTCGTGATGAGAGCGTAGCCGTATGCGGTGTCTGCGGCGCGCAGCGTAGCGACGTGGGCCCAGCCGCTGTAGACGCCTGTGACGACGATGACGGCGACGCTGACGGTGGCGAGAGTGGAGAAGCGGGGAATCATCGCGCCGAGGAGCTTCGCGCGCTCTTGGTCAGCCAGATGTTTAAAGAGCAGGCGAATGGATAGCGCCAGATAGAGGAGGCCGCCAGTCCAGAGGCCAGCGGCGAGGAGATGGAAGAAGTCGGAGGTGACGGCGTAGGGGCGAATCGCGGCAGTGGCAGCGCTGTGGCTGGTGAAGCTGAAGGTGAGGAGCATCCCGGCGGCAGCGGCGAAGGCCAGGGGATGGAAGTCGCGGGGGCGGCCGCGATGGGCCATGAGGCCGTGGAAGGCGAGGAGCAGGTGGACGGCTAGGAAGAGTCCGACGCGCCAGAGCCACCAACGCCCGTAATCGGTGTTGAGCATGACGCTGTTG
>CAMAVV010000163.1 GCA_945861815.1 Thermoflexus hugenholtzii JAD2 | reverse complement strand
GCCTGTGCCTGGGTTGCCGCTGATCATGAGCCCCCACGTCGCCTCTTCTATGCTCGCGCCTGCCCCAAGAAAGCTGAGCGACGCTTCGAAGATGATTGCCCCGCCTAGCAGGATCGAGACGTTCACGATGATTGGGGCCATGACATTCGGCAGGATATGTTTGATCATGATGCGAGCGCTCGATGCCCCAAGAGCCTTGCTCGCCTCCACGTACACATTCTGCTTCACGGAGAGCACAGCACCGCGCACGATGCGCGCCCCTCCCGGGATGAGGACCACGGTGATGACGACAAGCGCATTGTTGATGCTCGGGCCGCGCACCGCGATGATGGCGAGGGCGAGGATGAGGGCTGGGAAGGCCTGGATGGCGTCCATGAGGCGCTGAATCAGGATATCGAACTTGCCCTGGAAATAGCCGCTGAGGATGCCGATGGTCCCGCCGATGAGTGTGGCAAAGAAGACGGCGACGAACCCCACTTTCATAGAGATACGCGCCCCATATATGGCGCGGCTCAGCACATCCCGTCCAAGGTTGTCAGTGCCCAGCCAGTGGGCGCCGTTCGGCGACTCGTTGCCCTTCCCCACAAAGACCTCTGTTGGGTCGTGCGGCGCAAGCTGCGGCGCAAAGACGGCGATGACAAGGAGCCCAAAGATGATCACAGCCGAGATGCCGCCCAGCGGTTTCGCCCTGCAGAATCGCAGAAAGCTCCCAGGGGCAGTGATGGCCCAATGCCGCCGTTTCTTTGCGGCCTGGAGGTTCAATGCTGCGGTAGTCTGAGCCATCGCCTACCTCTACTCGTACCGAATCCGTGGGTCGAGCCAAGCGTAGGAGAGATCGACCAGGAGATTGATAAGGACGATGGCCCCGGCAAAGAAGAAGAGAATGGTCTGGATCACGGGGATATCCCGCTGCCGGATGGCGGTGATCATCGTCCTGCCGATGCCCGGAAGATTGAAGATCGATTCGGTGATTGCGACACCGCCGATAAGAAAGCCGGCTTGCCCGCCGATGATGGTGATGACGGGGATAAAGGCATTTTTCATTGCGTGGCGCACCACAACCACTCGCTCCCGCAGGCCCTTCGCCCAGGCTGTGCGCACGTAGTCTTGCCGCAACACCTCCAGCATGGAGGAGCGCAGCATGCGCATCGTGATGGCGGAAAGGCGGAAGCCCAAGATGAGGGCTGGCGTAATCATCATCTGCAGATTCGTGACAGGGTCATCGCGGAAACTGACGTACGTCAGCGGCGGCGTCCAGTGAAACCAGACTGCGCCAAAGAGGATAATCATCGTGCCGATGATGAAATCGGGCACAGAGAGGCCCGCGATTGCGAAGATCCGCCCGGTGTAGTCTCCCACCGTGTCCTGGCGTATCGCCGACCAGATTCCGATGGGCAGCGCGATGAGGAGTGAGATGAGCAACGCGATGATGGCCATCTCAAGACTGATTGGAATGGCCTTTTTTATCGTCTCGGAAACGGGCGGGCCGCCTTGGCTAAGTGAGTGGCCAAAGTCGCCGACAAAGACGCCCGCGACCCAGTCGCCATACTGAACAAGGAAGG
The DNA here is from genome assembly GCA_945861815.1 of Thermoflexus hugenholtzii JAD2. Lineage (GTDB taxonomy): Bacteria > Chloroflexota > Dehalococcoidia > SHYB01 > SHYB01 > VGPF01. The sequence continues at coordinate 2,706 of CAMAVV010000163.1, read as the reverse complement.
GTCTATCGAGGCCGAGCTCCCTGCGTATCGCGTCCTTCTGCTCTTCGCTGATGGCGGCATTCGCTTCGGCCGCTGCCTGGACCACCGCATCCCCTGGCGCAAGGCGCACAAGAAACGCCGCGAAAATCGTCACCACGAAGAGTACCGGAATCGCGATGAGAAGACGCCGTATGGCGTATCGTCGCATTCGCTACCTCAAATTTGGTTGAGCGAGTCAGTAGCTGCGGCTTGCCTGGACAGGTGAAGGGTCAGCGCGCCTGCCATCCGGCAATCAAGTCACAAAGGGTTTGTGGAAGGGTACGAGGTAGCTCACTCCATGTCAAGATAATCGTAGGAGATTACGATGCCCGCTGCCTCGGCTTGACGCCGTCTCCTCCCAGTCCTAGAGTGCGCGGATACCAGGCATTTCCTCCGTCGTCGCAGGAGAAACACATGGCCATCGAGTGGAATGAACTGTTGCCTCCCTCTCAGACAGCCATCCTCGTCATCGAGATGCAGGAGGGCGTCATTGGCCAAGGAACTTACTTCCGCGACCTCGCTGACAACGTGCGCGCAAGCGGCATGCTCCCTCGCCTCGCTTCGCTTCTCTCGACGGCGCGCCGTGCTGGGGTGAAGGTCATCTATTGCCCTGCCGACCGCCGCGCCGATGGGTTAGGCAACCTTCGCAATACACCGCTCACCGCGAAGGTGGGCGCATCCCGCGCGCCGCCTGAGGAGAAGGCGCAGCATGCGAAGATCGTCTCCGAAATCGCGCCGCAGCCCGGCGACGCTATCATGCCAAACGCTTACGGCATGACTTGCTTCCACGATAGTGGCCTTGATACCGTACTGCGCGGCCTTGGCGCCCGCACCGTCGTGCCGACTGGCGTCTCCCTCAACATCGCCATCCTCGGCGCGACCCTAGACGCTGTGAACCGTGGCTATCGCGTCGTCATCCCCGCCGATTGCGTCGCAGGCACGCCTAGCGCCTATGGCGAGCAGGTTCTCCAACACACCCTTCGCAACCTAGCTTACATAACGACTGCCGACCAGATCGGAAAGGCCTGGCGGAAAGGATAAGAGATAGGCCGAACTTCTCCTCTTCCCTTCCCTCTCCACCCTGACTTCCTACGTTCCTAAGTTCCCCCTGCTCCTTGACCCTCTGTCCCCTACTCTCTCTCCACATACTCCTTCAGCAGCTCACGCAGCTTCATCCGCCCGCGATGGAGGCGCGTCTTGAGTGCCGAAACTTCGATGCCGAGCGCCGCTGCTGCCTCTTCTCCAGATAGCTCTTGGATGTCCCGCAGGATGACCGCCATCCGCATATCCGGCGGCAGTTTCGCGATCGCGGCTTGAATCTTTCGTCGAGTTTCGCTGGTGATTGCCTGCTTCTCAGGCCCATCGCCGATATCCGGCAGTTCCAACTCTTCCACACCACCGCTCGTCGTCTCACGAGCCTTCTTCTCTTTGCGGCGCTTCATCAGGACGGCGTTCACCGTGATGCGATAGAGCCATGTTGTGATAGCCGAATCGCCGCGAAACTTGGGATAGGCCTTGTAAGCCGAGATAAAGGCGTCTTGGACTGCGTCTTGCGCCTCTGTTGGGTCGTTCGTCATCCGCAAGGCGACGTTGTACACGAAATCGCTGTACTTCTCGACGATTCCCTCAAAAGTCGGCAGTGCTATCGAGGTCGTATTGGCCATGCTCTTCTTGGTACTGGGGTCTATGTCCGTGGACTGGTCATTATAAGGAGTGCGACGAAAGCGCGGTAATCGAAAGTTCTTTACACCACGCCCTTCTTCTTCAACTCCGCTAGCCTCTTCTTCGATTGCCCCAGCATCTTCCCGTAAACCTGGCTGTTGTGCTCCCCCAAATCAGGTGAGGCCGCGCGCACCTCGCTCGGCGTTCGCGAGAGTTTCACCGGGTTCCCAACCACCTTCACGGTACCGGCCTTCTTCGTCCGCACGCCCACGATCATCTTCCGCGCCGCTACCTGCGGGTCTTTCGCCACCTGGTCGATCGTGTTCACTGGCCCGCAGGCGATGCCCACTTCAGCAAAGGCGCGCAGCCATTCATGGGATGGCTTCGACTTGAAGACATCGATCACTATCGGATTCAACTGTCCATGACTCTGCGTTCGCAGCCAGCCCGTCCTGTACTCCGGCCTGTCGATGAGGTCGATACGGTCGATGATGGAGCAGAATAAAGGCCACTGGTCAACGCGCCCGCCGATGATGGCAACGACGAACCATTTGCCGTCGCTCCCCTGGTAGCAGTCGAACGGCGTGAAAATCGGGTGCCTGCTGCCGATGGGCTTTGGCACATCGCCCGTCACGAAGTAGCGCGAAAGCGCCCCTTCCTGGATCGCCAGTTGGCAGTCCAGCATCGAGATGTCCACAAGCTGGCCTTTGCCGCTCTTCTTCCGCTCATGCAGCGCCGAGAGGATGCCGATGACGCCGTACATACCGCCAACCACGTCGGCAATGGAAGTGCCTGGGCGCAACGGCCTTCCCCCAGGTTCGCCAGTAACGCTCATGAGGCCGCCCATCGCCTGGACGATGATGTCGAGCGCAGGCTTTGAGGCGCTGGGGCCAGTCTGCCCGAAGCCGGATATCGCGCAGTAGATAAGTCGTGGATTGTGCCTTTTGAGTGTGTCGTAACCCAGGCCAAAGCCGGCCATAGTGCCAGGGACAAAGTTCTCGATGAGGATGTCAGCTTTCTTGGCGA
>CAMAVV010000162.1 GCA_945861815.1 Thermoflexus hugenholtzii JAD2 | reverse complement strand
GGGGTAGGACGCTAGATGCGCGACCCGCGCGAAGGCGCACTTGGATTGATGAAATCTACGCCAGGATTCCGGACTCCATGAGGCCAAGCCACTCTTCATCGGACATGTTGAGTATCTTGGTGCAGACGAACTCGGTGTCCTGGCCCAGCACAGGGGCGCCGCGGGGCACCGAAGAGTCGGCATTGGAATACGTGACGGGCGAGCGGCGCGTCACGGCCTGGCCTATCTCCGGGTGATCGAAGGTCTGAAAGAAGCCGCGCGCCGCGAAGTTGGGGTCTTCCACCAGGCGTCGGCCATCGTTGACGACGCCTGCCGGAACGCTAAGGGCCTGGAGCGTCTGCATGACCTGCTCCGGGGAGCGCTGGCTCGTCCAGGCCTCCACATGCGCGTCGAGTTCTTTCACGTGCTCGAGGCGGCTAAGAAGCGTCGCGAACTTCTGGTCCGTGCTCCATGCCGGGTCGCCCATCGCTTGGCGAAGGCCGTTCCAGTGGGCATCCGTGAAGACCGCGATGGCGCACCAGCGGTCGTCGCCGTTGCACTTGTAGGCGTTATGGGGCGCAGCGTAGTTGCTGTAGTTGCCGTTGCGCATCGTGTCGCGGCCGTTGACGGCGCCATCGAGGAGCGTTGGACCGAGGAAGTGCATCGAAGCCTCGACCTGGGAGTTATCGACGTAGACGCCCTTCCCGGTGCGGCGACGATAGTCCAGCGCGCCAAGGACAGCGGTGACGGCGAAGGGAGGCGCGGTGAAATCGGTATAGGCAATGCTGCCGAATGGCTCGCGCCCAGGGAAGCCGGTGATCTGGTTGAAGCCGGCAAAGCCCTGGAGATGAAAGCCGAGGCCGTGGTAGTGGGAAAATGGCCCCGTCTGCCCCAGGGACGACATGCTGATCATGATGATGTCGCCGTTGACCTTTTTGAAGTCCTCGTAGGTGAATCCCCAGTCCTGCATCGTGCCCGGGGCGTAGTTCTCGATAACCACGTCGGCCCAGACGGCGAGCTTCATGGCGACCTCGCGCCCCTTGGGAGAGCCGAGGTTAAGGGACATGCTGTATTTGCCCGAGTTCATCGCGGCCCAGACGCCGCTGCGATTGGCGCCGGGCTTGTTGTTCTTGTAGGGCTGGAAGTGGCGCATGACGTCTTGCCGCTTCACCGTCTCGATCTTCACCACCGTCGCGCCGTGGTCGGAGAAAAACTTGGTGGCGAAGGGGCCGGCGATCATCCAGGAGAAGTCGAGAACTTTCACGTCGTGCAAAAGGCGCTTCATCGACGCGCCTTCTTGCCCTTGCCGAGGGCCTTGGCGAAGTAGTCGTCCACTTCCACCAGTGGGCGCACCTCAAACTCAACCCAGTTGAAGAGGGGGTAGGAGGTCAGGTCATCCATGAGGGCCTTGTGGGAGGAGGCGTTGAAGATGGTGAGGCCGCCGCCGCCGGGGAAGACGTAGATAGCTTCGATGACGCCGCTTTTGCGGCGGGCGTCGATATAGGCCTTGGCGGCGCGGACCTTCTCGATAGGCATCTCGCTAAATGCGCCGCGATGCTTGGTGAGGAGGAGATATTTCATCAAATGACTCCCGCCTCTGCCAGGGAAATCAGTTCGTCTTTGGTGAGGCCAAGCTCTTTCACAAATATCTCCTCGTTGTGCTCTCCAACAAGGGGCGCGCGGCCTCGGGTGCGCCAGGGCGCGCCGTGGACCTTCCAATAGGGGCCGGGATACTTCAAGGTGCGCCCAAGCTCCGGGTGTTCCACATCCACCCAGAAGTCGCGCGCTTTCAAATGCCTGTGGGTCAGCGCGTCGGTGATGGAGTTCACCGGGTAAATCATCATGTGGCGCTTGAGGGAGCCTTCGACGAGTTGTTCTTTGGTGTGGCGCATAAAGAACTCGGCGAAGACTTTGTCCCAGGCATCGAGCTGGGGCTGGGTGATATCGAGCATATCGATATCCTCCCATTTGGTCCCTTTGAGCCCCGTGTGCTGGCCGTCCTCTTCCGCCCAGTCGATGATGAGGTGGGTGCGACGGCCAACCGCGCCGCCGGTGAAGAGACGCCAGGTGACAAAGCCATCTTTGCAGGGCCAGACAAGGCGCATGAGGATCTTGCCGCGGATCATCTGGGGGCCGACGCGGTTCGTGCCATCTTTCTTGTTCATGATCCACGCTTGCATCGGCGGGTCGAACATGAGGGCGAGGGCCTCTTGGATGCAGACATCGATATGCTGGCCTTCGCCGGACTTCGCCCGATCGTAGTGCGCCGCGAGGCTCGCCGCCGCGCCGTAGATGCCGCCGTGGTTGTAGGCCTGGTCCTGGCTCATGCGGATGGGCGGCGAATCTTCATAGCCGTTCTCGGACATGAAGCCGCCCATGCCCATCAGGATAAGGTCGGAGGACTCGTATCCCTTGTAGGGGCCAGTCTGGCCGAAGGGGGTGATGGAGGTGAGGACGATGTCCTTCTTTATCTTCCGAAGGTCGCTATAGCCCAGGCCAAGGCCATCGAGATAGCCTGGCTTGAACGATTCGATAACGAAGTCGGCCTTGGCGGCGAGGCGGCGAAAGAGGTCGCGGCCATCGGCGCTCTCCAGGTTCAGGGTGACGCCGCGCTTGCTGAGGTTGTAGGCGCACCAATAGAGGCTGCGATTGCGGTCGGGGATGTCATCGATGAAGGGGCCGAGGTCGCGGGCGGAGTCGCCGCCAGGGGGCTCGATCTTGAGGACGTCGGCGCCCATCTCGGCGAGGACCTTGCCGCAGAGGTGGCCCTTGAGGTCGGTCAGGTCGAGGACGCGATAGGGCGCGAGGAGGGTGTCAGACATTTAGAGAATCCCCCTCTCCTTTCATTCCTCTCCCGCCGGTGGAGAGGAAAATTGGAGCGTCCTGCGGGGCATATTTTGAGGAGGACGGCATAAGGAGGATAGTCTATCAGAAGAAATAAGAGGAGACCTCTCCCTCACTCCCTCTCCCACAGGCGAGGGACGCTAGGTTGATTCTCACGAACGCGCTTGCCTAAACGAGCGAACTGCCCCTTCCACATGGGGAAGGGCTGGGATTAGGTCAGAAGTTTTTAGGAGCGGGCGGGGAGTGAGACGACAGCGCTGCCAGGGGCTGTCTTTTCGCCTTTGCTGTTCTCCACCCATAGGTCCAGGTCAACGAGATGTTCGCCGCCTTCTGTGCGCTTGCTCTTCACGACGGCCTTGGCGGTGACTGTCTCGTTCACCACGTCCATCTTGCGGTAGGAGACTTCCAACTTCTTGACCCAGAGGTCGTCGCCGCCCCAATTGGTGAGGACGTTGCACATGTAGGCGAGCTTCAAGTTGCCCATGATGATGACGTCCGGCAGCTTCGCGACGTTCTTCGCGAAGTCGGGGTCCATGTGGATGGGGATAAGCTCGTCGTTGGCCCCGGCGAAGCGGTTCAGCTCCATGTAGCCGGCCTTGATCTTGTAGTCGGGCAGCTCTTGCCCGACTTGCACATCTTCGAAGTAGACCTTTGCCATTGTGTTCTCCCGGATGGCGACCACACAGGGTCGCCCTTACATTAGTCTTTTCGAACTTGATCGGGGCCGTAGATGCGAAGGAGGGTTTGGCGCGCCAAGGCGACCTTCTCGCCCTTCTGATTCACAAAGTTGCCTTCGAAGCCGAGAATCAACATCACGCCGCCATCATCGCGGGCTGATTCCTTCAAGCTTGAGAGCTTGCCGCGACCGCTGAGCACGTCGCCTGGCTTGATGGGCTTGTACATCTCGTACTCGTTGCCGCCGTTCATGCCGACTCGGTACTTTCCCATCGTCGGGTTGACCATCTCCACAACCGGGCCGAGCCACTTCATGCTTGTCACAAAGCTGGGCGGCGCGATAATGCTGCCGTACTTCGATCTCTTGCCGTGATCCTCGTCGTAATAAAGAGGGTTCGGCTTGTTGGGCCATGCGATGGCGTGGGCGAACTTCTGGATATCGTGCTTCTCGACTTCGGAGCGGATAGGCGCGGTTTCGACGCCGATGAGCGCCTCCGCCTCTTTGGTGATTGCCTTGTGGCCCATGCGTCCTCCAGGAGTGGGAGAATGAGACGCCGCACATGATACACAGGCACATGATGTGAGGCAATCGAAAATATCGCCGGTAGGGCGTAGTGTGATGCGCCCTCCCGACACGGAAATTTATCCACCGAGGACACAGAGCACACAGATCTGGGGATATTTATCCACTGAGCACACCGAGATTACAGATGGCATAGATTTTGAGGCAGGGGCGCATGGCACGCGCCCTCAGGGAAACGCCATGTTGGCACATCGACTTCTTCTGTGG
>CAMAVV010000161.1 GCA_945861815.1 Thermoflexus hugenholtzii JAD2 | reverse complement strand
CCTATTTCGCCTTTGCTAAAGGTTGGGAGCACGTCGAGCGGCTGGACATCACGCCACAGTCACGCCACTACACCGACCCGCTTTTTGTCGTAAGAGCCACGAAGCCTTGAACTGGGCTTAGCCCTTCGACACAAGCCTCTTGTAGTTTTCTGACATAATCAGTCGCTTCTCAGCAGGAGTCAGTGGCAGGGCTTCCATGTTCGCCTTTGCGGCAGCCGGGTCCGCCACTGGATAGTTCGAAGCGTAGACCACGCGCTCAACGCCGATCCGCCGTATCCATTTCGCCGCCTCGCGATACGACCAGTCGTGCGACGTGCCGAAGTGCGCCGCACGTGTCGAGGTGTCCGTGTAAAGGTTCGGATATTTCGCCGTGAGCTTCGCCATCACGTCCTCATGCCCCATGCCAAGGTGCGCAAGCTGGATTTTGACATGCGGATAGCTTCGCAACACCTGTTCGAAGTGCTGGGGGTGTCCCCATGCCGGACGCCCTTGGTAGCCGCCTTTACCCGACTGCGCCAGCACAAAGACGCGATATTTATCGGCCAGCCGCCACACGATTTCCATGCGCGGATCGTCGGGCGGACAACCAAGAAAAAGAGGAGCGATCTTTAGCCCAATCGCTCCTGTTGCAAGCCGCTCCTCCGCTTCGCGACGCACCAGCGCCTCACCCATCAGGATAGGGTCAAGCCCTACTAGCGTCATGAGCTTCTTCGGGTGTGCCTTTACCGCCTCTGTCCCCCATTTGTTCAGCCGTCGCCACCGCTGGACGATAAGATTTTGTGCTTTCCTTAGCTTATCCGCTTCTGTTAGCTTGCCGTCGCCTTTCCACTTCGCCACCAGCTCGCCCACCAGGTCCTGCGCCGGCATCCATGGCACTATCATCGCCTTCGCCACGCCTATCTTGGCCATCCATGCCAACATTTCGCTAAGCGACCCCGATCGCTGTGGCGCGCCCGGCTGGAAGCGTCGCTGTAAAGCTAGGCCTCCCCGCGCAGTTGGGTGGACGTGCGTGTGAAAATCGACGACCTGAATCTCACTCATCGTGGCGCGCATCATACTCGCTAAAGCGACTATAGGCGAGGGCGATATTGAGCGAGTGGAGGACATAAGATGCGACACCTTTTGCTGCACATAACCAGCTTCCTGCACAGAGAGAAGGCCGACTCGACAGAGCGGGCCTCTCGCCGGAGACGCCACTCTCGCCACCACAAGGCACACAGGGGCCACAAGCAACTGGAGCCTGTCCTTTATCAGTTCTCCCCTGAGCCTGCTCCCGCTCGCGCTCACGGCCATCGCCGCCACTTCCGGCGCAACTCCCGTGGCGACCTGATCTAACCTTTTTGTCATCCTGAGGAGTCCTCGACGAAGGAACTACGGGATCCGTAGACCTGTTGCTATAGCTGGGCTCCGCCGCGCCGCTAGGCCTAGAGCAGACCTATGGACGATCTAACGGCTCGTCCAAAGATTTGTGGGGAGGAGCGCCCTTCCTATATATATAGGCCCCACACGGCCCACGACATTCCCTCCTTCCCCCTCTGTCTTGCTCCTCACCCTCTCTTCCTTGCCATTCACCCGTGCTGTTGTCCCTATTCCCTATTCATGTATCTTGGTTCGCCTAATGATGGTTATGTAGTGACCAAGGGTAGGCCGAAAGGTAGCTTTGACATAACCGGAGAATCGATGGGAATAGGGCGGGGGCTGGGATGGCTGGGCTAACCTCCCCCCGTCACAATAAATGCCTCACGCGCGCACGCGCGTAATGTTTACTATTCCTAACTCTTAACAGTTCCCAGTCGTCCGGACTTGCGCACCAGGCGTATCATGGGCGGGCACACATCCCACCCTCCATCGAGAGGGTGACAAAGCAAAGGGGTCACAATGCGCTTTTTGATGAAGGTGAAGATGTCAGTGGAAAAGGCCAATGCCGCTCTGAAGGATCCGAATTTCGGGCAAAAGATGAAAGGTATGATAGACGAACTGAAGCCCGAAGTTGCCTATTTTGCCTTGAGTGAAGGCCAGAGGTGCGCCTACTTTATCGTCAATCTGAATAGCAACTCAGATTTGCCAAGGATAGCCGAGCCCTTCTGGTTCGCCTTCAACGCAGATATCGAGTTCACCCCTGCCATGGTTGCGGAAGACCTCATGAAGGCAGGTCCAGATATCGCGAAGGCCGCCGCTAAGTACGCCAAATAATTCACCAATAAATCCAAAATTAAATCGCCGGGAAAATAAAAGGACTCCCCTACTGTAGGGGAGTCCTTCGACGTTCATTACGTAGAACAAACCTGTTGTTTATGTAGAAATGGCAGGTTCGTTATGTGCAGAGCGTGGCATGGCTGTGCTAATTCCTAGGAGATTGGGTCCAGGCCGAGCGCATAGCGTCCGCTGAAAGCGTGCTGCTTCCGCTCCTGCAAGGGGTGGAAGCGTGCTCCTTGAACGTCGCGGAAGCAGCGCTCAAGCCCCATGCCGCGAAAGTAGGCCGAGCCTCCCACAGCCTCGATCGCCTTATCAACGGTGCGCGTAGCCGCGCGGGCCACTGCTGTCCTGTAGCACAGGATGCGGTTGGAAGTTGCCAGCGACGGTTCGAAATCGCTGCCGGCGATATCGATCATCGCCTGCAGAAGCCCCTGGGCCGTCGCAAGCTCCGTATCCATTTCTCCCACCGCGCTCTGGGTGATAGGGTCGTCCTTTTTCTTCGCCGCCTGCGCCACCGCAGTCTCCCGGGCGCTCTCGGCGATGCCCACGTATACCGACATGATCAGCCCCAATGCAATCGGCGTAATGACATCGAAGAAGCGGTGCCACTTGCCCTTCGGCCTGCGCAACGTGACTCCCCCTTCAGGGATGAAGAGGTTCTCGATAACGATGGAGTTGGAGCCGGTGCCGCGCATGCCCATGACGCGCCAGTCGTCTTGGATAGCCATCTCTTTGTTCTTCATGCTGGTGGCAAAGTGGAGCACTGTCGGGCCGTCCTTGGGGTCGTCATAGACGGCCATGGTGAGGAAAAGGTCCGCCGATGGTGACCCGCTGCTGAATATCTTCCGGGCCGACACCTTATAGCCACCGTCCACTTTGACCGCAGTGCCGGAGCCTTCTATCCAGTCAGACCCGCCGGAGGTCGCCAAGACCAACTCCTCGGCGGCGATGCGCCGCAAGACAGGCTCGGCGGGCGGCGTCATGTTATGTCGATGGCGCCAGACGAGAGTTGCCAGGAGGTGAGAGTGCATCGAGAAGGCCAGGGCCGTCGAGGCATCGTGTCGCCCCAACTCCCGGAGCACGGCGCATATCTCCTGATACGATGCGCCTCCTCCCCCAAGCTCCGACGGCACGTTGGCCGAGAAGAGCTTCCGCTGGCGCATCGCCGCGTAGTTCTCGGCGACGAACGTATCGCTCGCGTCGTGCTGCGCGGTGCGCGAGGCGAAGTCCGTTCCCAACTCGCGCGCAAGCGCGACCCATTTGCTTGTAGTGGCCTGTGGCATAGCATTCTCCCCTAAAAAATCTGCTAGCGGGAAGGCTATCACGACTGAGGGGCCTCTGCTACGTCAAAAGGGAGGCAGTTATGATGCCCTCATCGTAAGGTGAAAGAGGGAGACGCTAAAGAGACAGCGCTCGAGGCCCCTTTTCTTGTACCTCTCCCCAGCTTCGGATGTAAATCGGAAGCGATGAGGGAGAGGAACTCGAGCGTAGCCCGAGAGGTGAGGGTGAACTAATCCCTGCGCCCGAATATCCCCACGCCGACGCTGAACGTCCCCGGATGTCCGCCCAGGTTGTGCGTCAGCCCCAGCTTCGCATTCTTCACCTGCCGGGGGCCGGCCTTCCCCTGCAGCTGCTTATAGACCTCGTACATCATGCGGATGCCGCTGGCGCCGATGGGATGGCCGAAGCACTTCAGCCCGCCGTCGGTGTTCACCGGCAGCTCGCCCTCCAGGGAGAAGGTGCCGTCGTCCACATCCTTGCTCGCCATGCCGCGCTTGCTGAAGCCAAGGTCCTCCATGATGATGAGCTCGGTGATGGTGAAGCAGTCGTGGACCTCCGCCATGGAGATCTCCTTGCGCGGGTCGATGATGCCCGCCTGCTCGTAGGCCTGCTTGGCGGCGTTAATCGTCTCAGGGAATCGCACGAAGTCGAAGTCGTCCTGCAGGGTGCCCTGCTTCGCGCCGACGGAGAGGCCGATGCCCTTGACCAAGATATAGTCCTGCCGGAAGTTCTTCGCCAGCTCAGGCCGGGTGATGATGGCGACTGCCGCGCCATCGCTGACGCCGCAGCAGTCGAAGAGGCCCAAAGGCCAGGCGATCATGGGCGCCTTGAGGGCCTGCTCGAT
>CAMAVV010000160.1 GCA_945861815.1 Thermoflexus hugenholtzii JAD2 | reverse complement strand
AAGTAAACGAGGTGCTATGCAAGGTACTCTGCCACAACATCTGCGTGCTGATTCAGTCAATGTACGAATTAGGCATCCAAGCCAATTTTCGGGCAGGAGTCGCAGATGCCCGACAATAGGGGGTCAACATGGAATTATCGGGCAAGGCCCCTCTCAGGAGAGGGAGTGAGGGAGAGGTCTCTTCTTATTCCACTTGCCGTCTTTCCCTGGCGGGCGGTAGACTGGATGCCTTCAACCTCGCGATGGCTCCCCGTGCCTCACCCTAGGGAGCCGGAGTACCGTATGCAGATATCCGCTCTCCTCCAGAAGCAAGACCCCGAGATCGCCGATGCCCTGCGCCACGAGGTGGAACGCCAGCACAAGAACATCGTCCTCATCGCCTCGGAGAACTATGTCAGCAAGGCCATCCTCGAGATGATGGGCTCGCCGCTGACGAATAAGTATGCCGAGGGCTATCCAGGCAAGCGCTACTACGGCGGATGCGAGTTCGTGGATGTGGCAGAGCAGCTCGCCATCGACCGCGCGAAAAAGCTCTTCGGCGCAGAGCATGCAAACGTCCAGCCCCACAGCGGCGCGCAGGCCAACATGGCCGCCTACTTCGGCATGCTGGACCTGGGCGATACGGTGCTGGGCATGCGCCTGGACCAGGGCGGCCACCTCACCCACGGCAGCCCCGTCAACTTCTCCGGCAAGTACTACAAGTTCGTCTCCTACGGCGTGGACCGCGAGACGGAGCTGCTGGACTACGATGTCATCCGCACCATCGCGAAAGAACATAGGCCCAAGCTCATCGTCGCCGGGGCCACCGCCTACCCGCGCACCATCGACTTCAAGAAGTTTCGCGAGATCGCCGACGAGGTGGGCGCGAAGCTGATGGTGGACATGGCGCACCCTGCCGGCATCATCGCCGCCGGGCTCCACCCGACGCCCGTCCCTTACGCCGACGTTGTCACCTCATCCACCCACAAGACCCTGCGAGGCCCTCGCGGCGGCATGATCCTCAGCAAGAAAGAGATCGCGACGGCCGTGGATAAGGGCGTCTTCCCCATGGGCCAGGGCGGGCCGCTGATGCACATCGTCGCCGCCAAGGCCGTCGCCTTCGGCGAAGCCCTCAAGCCCGAGTTCAAAGCCTACCAGCAGAACGTGGTGGACAATGCGAAGACCCTGGCGGGCGAGCTGCAGACCCGAGGCCTGCGCATCGTCTCCGGCGGCACAGACAACCACCTGATGCTGGTGGACCTGAACCCCATCAACGTCACAGGCCAGCAGGCGGAGAGCGCGCTGGAATCTGTGGGCATCGTGGCCAACAAGAACGCCATCCCCTTCGACCCGAAGCCGCCGCGCGTCACCAGCGGCCTGCGCCTGGGCACGCCCGCGGTCACCAGCCGCGGCTTCAGCAAGGGTGAGATGATAACCATCGCGCGGCTCATCGCCACCACCCTTCGCAGCATCGGCAACGAGGCGGAGCTGGCGAAGGTGCGCGAGGAAGTGCAGGCCACCGCCGCAAAGTTCCCCGTGCCGGGCCTGGACGGATAGGGGAGGGATGGAACATAGGAACGTAGGGAAATAGGAGCAGAGGAACCGGGGTTCGCGGAAGCCGGCCGTTGCGTTCACACCGTCACCGGACTTCTTACGTTCCGAAGTTCTTGACTTCCTTGACCCCTGTACCTCGCTCCCTGTGCCTTCCTCCTGTTGGCCTTGACCTGCCCCCGTGCTATAATAGCCGTTGGTTTTCGACCCCCCTTCCCTGAAAGAGGCTTTCTGTGCGCAACTATGAACTTGTCATGTTGGTGAGCCCGGAGATCGCGGACGACCAGGTGAACACCGTCGTCGAAAAGGTGACCAGCTATGTCACCACCCACGGCGGCAAGGTGGCCGAGGTGAAGCCCTGGGGGCGCCGCCGGCTCGCCTACCACATCGGGAACTTCCAAGAGGCCAGCTACGTGCAGGCCAACTTCGCCCTGGACCCCAAGGACGCCAAACAGCTCCAAGGCGACCTCCAAATCTCAGAGCAGGTCATCCGTCATCTCATGTTGACGCTCGACTAAGGCAGCATCTGCAGGGGCGGCCCGGATCACCGGGACGCCGATAGGTGGACGCGAGTGGTTGGACTCAACAAAATCATGGTCATCGGCAACGTGGGGACTGAGCCCGAGATGCGCTATACGCCAAGCGGCCGGCCCATCACCACCTTCCGCATGGCCGCCACGCGCAACTACACCACCGGCACCGGCGAGCGCAAGCAAGAGACCGAATGGTTCACCGTCGTCGCCTGGAACCAGCTGGCAGAGCAGGCCAGCAACTACCTCAAGAAAGGCCGCAGGGCCTACGTGGATGGGCGCTTGCGCAGCAACCAATGGACAGGCCAGGATGGCGCGACGCGCTTTCGTAATGAGATCATCGCCGACCGCATCCTCTTCCTCGATCGCCAGCCCGTGGAGGGCCAGGCGGAAGAGCCGGCAGGCCCTTCGGCAACCCCTCCCGCAGCCGAAGGCGGCGACGCGGTGGAAGCCGACGATCTCCCCTTTTAGCAACTCAGCACATCACAGCATCGGAAGGAAGCTATGAACGATAGATCATCAGGCGGCGGTAGATTCGGCGGCGGTCGCGGCGGTGGGGGCGGGGGCGGCGGTGGGGGCGATCGCAAGGACCGTGGCAGCAGGCCACGCTTCTTCATGCGGCGCAAGGTCTGCGCTTTCTGCGTCCAGCACGCCGAGTCCGTCGACTACAAGAACGCCGACCTCTTGCAGCGCTACATCTCCGAGCGCGGGCGCATCGACCCCCGCCGCAAGACAGGCACCTGCTCCAGGCACCAGCGCATGCTCACGGAGGCGCTGAAGCGCGCCCGGCACCTTGCCCTCCTGCCCTTCAGCTTCGACCATGTCCTGGAAGCGCGCATGATCCGCGGGCCGATGCGCTAAGCCTCCGCTTCTGTTGCATAGCGCGAAGGCATCCTTGAAGAGCCTGCCTGCGTATATCCAGTAGAGCCATCTCACGCAAGGACGCATTGTGGCAAATCGACGCCGCTCCGACCGCAAGCGACAAGAGGCGCAGCCGCCTATCCAGGTGGATAGCTCGCGCCGCCGCAAGCCGCCCTCCGGCTCTCGCAAACTCTCGCCTCTCTTCTACATCGTCGGCGGCGGGCTCGTCGCGGTCATCGCCGTCATCCTCATCGTCAACTACATCGTCTCCGTCAAGAACCCCGGCGACCAGCCGATCCTTCAGGTCAATAACAAGATTTTCACCTGGCGCGAATATGTCGCCATCCTCAAGTCGCAGAAGCTGGGCTCTCTGGCCCTCGGCGGCGACTTCAACCCCGGCGTCGCGCCCTACCAGCTCATGCAGATCCTGGCTGAGAATGAGCTCATCCGCCAGGCCTCCTTGCGCGAAGGCATCAGCGTAACCAAGGATGAGATCAAGAAAGAAATCATCAGCCGCCTGATAGATCCGCCTCCTTCGCCGGACGCCTCCACGTCGCAGATAGAGCGGGAACTCCAGGTCAAGCTGAGCAACTACCTCAAGATCACCCAGCTCCCTCGCGATATCTATGAAGACATCGTCCGTCTGGACATCCTGCGCGATAAGCTGCGCAACCAGCTCGGCGCAAACCTCCCGCGCGTGCAGCCCCAGGTCTTTGTGAACCAGATCGTCATCAACGGCCAGGAGCGCGTGGAAGCGGTGCAGAAGCGCCTCAAGACAGAGGACTTCGCCAAAGTGGCGCGCACCGAATCTTTCGATGAGACGACGGCCAAAGAAGGCGGCACGCTAGGCTGGACGCCGCGCCTGGTCATCCAGGATATGGACATCCTGTTCTTCGGCCTCGACATCAACCAGGTCAGCGACCCTATCTCCGCCAAGGACGGCGTCTACGTGATCCGCATCACCCAGCGCACCGGCGATAATGCTCGCATCCAGGCCATCATCACCAAGGACTTCCAGGCCGCCCAGGACGCAAAGCGCCGCATCGAGAATGGCGCGACCTTCGACGCTGTCGCCGCCGAGGTGAACAGCGATCCGCAGCTTCGCGCCAGCCGTGGCGACCTTGGCCTGGTGGGCATCGGCGATCGCGGCGGCATCTTCGACCTCTATATCCGCGGCATCGCGCTGAACACGGTGAGCGACCCCGTCTCCCGCCTGGAGCAAACCGTCTTCTACATGGTCAGCGAGCGCACCCCTGCACTGGAAGTCGCGGAGAAGAACCTGGAGCAGCTGAAGACCCGCGCCCTGGAATCCTGGCTCCGCAGGGAATGGGACGCCAACAAGGTCAACTACTGCCCCAAGTCGCCCGACGATTGTTTCAGCAACCTGGACGTGGACAAAGCCCTGGACCAGACC
>CAMAVV010000159.1 GCA_945861815.1 Thermoflexus hugenholtzii JAD2 | reverse complement strand
ACCAATCGGGATTGGTTGGCGCGCCGGCCTTTGAGGCGAAGACGTAGAGGCGCTTGCCATCGGGGAGAGCCATGAGGGGCACGGTGAAAGGCCTGCCGGAGCGTGCGCCGGTTGTGGTAATGATGACCATGGGCGCTCCTGCAAAGTTGCCGCCGACCTTACCTTTGTTAGTGCGGAACTCAGCGATGACCGTCTTATTCCAATCGTTCCAGCTGTTTGTCGTGATGGTGATGCTCCCTTGATTGTGTGTAGGCTTTCTCAAATTTGGATGCGAAGTGAGCAGCAGAGGATTCAGGGATGACGAGGCATACCGCCGTGCGGCCTTGCGGTGGATTATTTCCCCGGCTTCAGCGCCTGAAGGCGCTTCAGGGCCTCGTCCACACGGTCGTCGGGCAGGGTGATGGAGAGGCGGATGTAACCTTCGCCATGTTCGCCGTAGCCTCTGCCGGGTGTGACCACGATCCCCGCTTCGTCGATGAGCTTTGCCGCGTAGCTCGCCGACGTGTGGCCTTCGGGGACGCGTGCCCAGAGGTAGAGCGCGGCCTTTGGCGAGAGTACCTTCAGCCCTAAGCGATTCAGGGCGGGCACAAGCTTATCCCTTCGCCGCTGGTAGACCTTCACGTTGTCGGCTATGCAGCCTTGCGGCCCGCGCAGAGCGTCGATGGCCATCTGCTGGATGGACTGGGGTATGCCGCTATCCAGGTTGGACTTTACGCGCATGAGGGCGTTGATCATTTGGGCGTTGCCCACCGCCATGCCGACGCGCCAGCCCGTCATGTTGTAGCTCTTGGAGAGGGAGTGGAACTCGATGCCCACATCCATCGCGCCCTTGGCCTGGAGAAAGCTGACGGGTTTGTAGCCGTCGTAGGCAATCTCGGTGTAGGGGCCATCGTGGCAGATGGGGATGTCATGCTTCTTGGCGAAGGCGACTGCCTTTTCGAAGAACTTCAAGTCGGCGACTGCGCCTGTGGGGTTATTGGGATAGTTGAGCCAGAGGACCTTGGCTTTTTTGAGGACGTTCTGGGGGATCGCGTCGAGGTCCGGCAGGAAGCCATTCTCGGCGGTGAGGGGCAGATAGTGGCTTTCGCCCCCTGCAAACATCGTGCCGATGGCATAGACGGGATAGGCCGGGTCCGGGACGAGGGCGATATCGCCCGGGTCGATGAAGCAGAGGGCGATGTGGCCGATGCCTTCCTTGGAGCCAATGAGGGGCAGAACTTCTTTGTCCGGGTCGAGGGTGACGCCGAAACGCTTCTGGTACCACTCCGCGATGGCCTTTCGGAACTCAGGCAGGCCGTCCGACTCTGGGTAGCGGTGGTTGGCGGGAACCTGCGCTGCCTTCCACATGGCATCGAGGATGTGCTTCGGCGTCGGCAAGTCCGGGTCGCCTATGGCGAAGCTGACGACGTCAACGCCGGCGGCGCGCTTGGCCGCGATCTTCTTGTTGATCTCCACAAAGAGATATGGGGGAAGTTTTTCGATTCGTTTCGCGAGGCGCATGAGGACTCCTAGAGGCGTTTAGCTGGGGAAAGTGCGGTTCCATGATAAACCGCTATGGGGTGAGAGACAAACCCTGTGCTAAAATGGCCCCTGGCTTTCCCCAGGAGCATCAACGTGTCTTTGCCTCACCACGTCACCGTCGAAAGCATCGTCAAACGCTTCACTGCGAAGGGTGGCGATCTCCTTGCGCTGGATAACGTCACCCTTGACGTCTGTGATGGCGAGTTTCTCTCTATCATCGGGGTGAGTGGCTGCGGCAAAACGACGCTCCTGCGCCTCATGGGCGGCCTGGAGACGCCGACTGCCGGTAAGGTTTTGGTGAAGGGATCAGAGCCGCGCGAGGCCCAGCGCCACAAGCAGATAGGCTTTGTCTTCCAAGACCCCTCGCTTCTTCCCTGGCGCACGGTGCAGCAGAACGTCCTCTTGCCGCTTCAGGTGAATCGCCAGCAGGACGCTGCCGGTCACCCGCGCGCTCAGGCTATCCTCTCCACCGTTGGCCTCGAGGAGTTTGCCCAATACTATCCCCACCAGCTCTCCGGCGGCATGAAACAGCGAGTCGCCCTTGCTCGCTCCCTCGTCTTCGACCCATCCCTTCTCTTGATGGACGAGCCCCTCGGCGCGCTGGACGAACTGACGCGGAGCGCGATGCGCTATGAGCTGCTGCGCATCTGGGAGGCATCGCGGAAGACGGTGGTGATGGTGACGCATTCCATCGCGGAGGCGGTGCTGCTTTCGGACCGCGTCGCCGTCATGACGCCACGGCCTGGGCGCATCGCCGACATCATCGCCATCGACCTGCCGCGCCCGCGCAAACCAGGCATCGAGCGCGAGCCTGCGTTTCTTGATTACGTGGAGCGCATCCAGCGACTGCTTATGACGGGAGGCCACGGTGGACCAGCCACTGGCAGAACAACTGCCCTCCGTTAGCGCGCAATCGCCGTCCATCGGCAGAAGCGCCCGGCGCGCGCTGAAGGCGGCCGTGCCTGCCCTCGGCTATCTCATTCCTCCGCTGATCGCCCTCATCATCGCTGGCGTTGTCTGGGAGTTCTGGGTGCGCGCCGCCGATACGCCGACATACATCGTCCCTGCGCCAACCAAAGTCCTCGACCGCTTCTTCGGCGGGCTCTCCTACTTTTGGTGGCATGGGTGGGTGACGCTTTACGAAGGGATGCTCGGCTTCGCCCTTGGCGCAGGCGGCGCGGTCCTCTTCGCCATCGTCATGGCCTCTTCGCGACCCGTCGAAAAGAGCATCATGCCCCTTGCCATCTTGGTGAAGGTCACGCCCATCGTCGCCATCGCGCCCCTCTTTACCATTTGGTTCGGCTTCGGCAGCTTCCCCAAGGTGCTCATCGCTGCCTTCCTCACCTTCTATCCTGTCCTTATCAACGCCATCGTCGGCTTCCGCTCCATGAACCCTGGCGCCCACGACTTCCTGCGCTCGGTGAACGCCTCACCGGCGGAGATATTCCTGCGTCTCAGGATGCCCAGTTCCCTTCCCTACCTCTTTGCCGCCTTTCGCATCGTGATTCCCCTCGCCCTTATCGGCGCGACGGTGGCAGAGTGGTTCAGCGGCGATAGAGGGCTAGGCAGCGTCATCATCGTCGCCCATAATAATCTCGATATGCCCACGCTCTTCTCCGCCATCTTCACACTGGCGATTATCGGCATCGGCCTGACCATGCTGACGTGGGTTCTGGAGAAACGTCTGACCTTCTGGCATGAATCAAACCTGGCCCGCTGAGGAAACACCACAAAACATTGGGCCGGTTCCTATATCCGTCGAGCGTCTTTGTGAAAGCCTCATCCCTGGGGGTGGCGTCCGGCACATCCGTCCGATGACACGTTTGTAGCGAGTGATGATTCTGCAAGTCCACCTGTAGAGGCGACTCTATGCGGCTGGCCTGCGCCCAGTGCTGTTTTCTCAGCACAAACAAACGTCCCAAGGAGCACCTCGGATGCGTTTTCTAACGCCTTTTCGATCCAGACTTTTTGCTTTACTGCTCGTGGCTCTCTTGACGGCCTTGATCCTCGCCGCCTGCGGCAACGATTCCGATTCGAAGCAAAGCCAGCCATTGCCGACGGCTGCACCATCGGCTGCGCCGCCACTGACGCCGAAAAAGATGACCTTCATGGCGGGGTTCAAGGCCCAGGCTAACTTGCCCTTCGTGGCGGCATACATCGCCGAAAAGAAGGGCTACTTTCAGCAACAGGCCCTCGATGTGACGATCCGCCACGCCTCCAGCGGCGAGCACCTGAAGCTGCTCGTAGACGGCGAGATTCAGGTCACCACGGCCGACGCCGGCTCCGTCCTCCGCCGCCGCTCTGACCCCGACGTTCCCATCCGGGCCATCGCCCTCTTTGGCCAAAAGGGGCAGAACGCCTACATGGTGATGGAGAAGTCGGGCATCAAGACGCCGAAAGAATGGGAAGGGAAGACCTTCGGCTACAAGACAAGCGTTCCCCCCGAGTACCTTGCCATCCTCAAAGCCAACGGCGTCGACCGTTCGAAGATTCGCGAGGTCCGCGTCGGCTTCGACCCCCGCGTCTTGAGCGAGGGACAGGTGGACATCCTCGCCGTCTTCAACTCCAACGAGCCGGATGTCCTTCAGCGCCTCGGCCTCGGCGTTCGCGTCTTCAACCCGGACGACTACGGCGTGCCGACCCTGGGGCTCACCTTCATCGCCATGAAAGAGGAATTGGATGGCGATGCCGACCTCTACACCCGATTCGTGAAGGCGACGCTCAAGGGCTTGCAGTTCGCCATTGACCCGAAGAATGAGGAAGAGACGCTGAACATCATCATGCAGTACGCGCCCCAGGAAGACCGGGAGCACCAGCGCTTCATGCTGCGCGAAGAG
>CAMAVV010000158.1 GCA_945861815.1 Thermoflexus hugenholtzii JAD2 | reverse complement strand
GCCGCCGGTGGCGAACGACGATAGCGTCGAGGACGTCCTCTTTAGCCTGATGGGTGACCGCGACAAGCTAAGTGAAGTTTCCAAGCTGCTAGGAAAGCTTCGGTATGCCGTCGATTCCGGCGATACATCGCTGGCCGCCGACGCGACTGCTGAGGTGGAGGCTATGGCCAAGCACCTGCCGTCAACGTATCACGCAGGGGCCGCAGTCGCGGCGGCAAAACGCCCTGGGGAGAAGGGGCGCAAGCTCCTGGAGTTGCATCTCAATCGGTGCTACAAGCTCTGCGATGAGGACTACCGCGCCGTCGAGCTGCTGGAGGCGCAGATCCGAGAATCCGAGGCGCAGGGATAAGGAGCCGATATGTCAGAGACGATTCTCTATGAGATCAAGGACCGCATCGCATATATCACGCTGAATCGCCCTGACGTGCTTAACGCGATGAACCTTGACTTCCTGCGGCGCTGGAACTTCATCGTGCAGGATATGAACAACAATCCTGAGCCGATTGTCGGCATCATCACGGGGGCAGGGGGCAAGGCTTTCAGCGTTGGCGCAGACCTCAAGGAGAAGGCGAGCGGGTCGCGACCTGCTGCGCCGTCGGCAACTGGCGCTGGCGAGGGACAGACGATCGTTGAGCGCAAGCCAGGCGGGAAGCGCCCTCGGCTTATCCAGAAGCCAGTGATTGCCGCTATCGACGGCTTTTGCCTTGGCGGTGGATTAGAACTGGCGCTCCAGTGCGATATCCGCATCGCCACGCCGAGGTCGGTCTTTGGCATGCCGGAGCCGCGCTGGAGCCTGCCTGCCGGCTACGGCCTCCACAACCTCTCGCGGATGATTCCCCTAGGTGAGGCGCTCTACATCCAGCTGACAGGAGAGCGCATAGGGCCGGAGCGTGCCTATCAGATCGGACTTATTCAAAAGGTTGTCCCTGAGGAGCAGCTGATGGAGGAGGCGAAGAAGATCGCTGCCTCCGTGCTCCTCTGCGCGCCCCTTGCCGTGAGAGCGATAAAGAATGTCGTGATGACCTATCGCGACCAGCCGTTGGAGGTCTCGTGGAAGATGGCGGAGGGGCTTGTCGACGAGCTGGGCAAGACGGAAGACTTCAAGGAAGGGCCGCGGGCCTTTGCGGAGAAGCGAAAGCCCCAGTGGAAGGGGCGCTAGGCGCGGCGCCGAGGGCAGAGTCGCCATCGCTGCAACTCTGCAGAAGGGTTACCTAAACTTCGGCACAACCTCTTCGATGAATGCCTGGTAGGCATCGAAGTCGAAGGGCGGGCGAAAGGCGATGTTCATCTGGGTAACGCCGGCTCGCTGGAAGGTGCCGATCTGCTCGACGGCCTCGCTCACTAGTCCACACAGCATCCCTGGGCCAGTGCGCTCCACGTTGAAGCCGTCCTCGGCCATGCGATCGAGGCCGCGTGCGGCAGACTTCTTATCTGTGCCTAAGTAGAAGCCGGTGTTGATGCTGCGCATGATGGTTTTTGGATCGCGACCCACCTTCTCGCACCACTGGTCGAGGACTTCGATCTTGCGTCTGTAGACCTCTGGCGGCACGTAGGCGATATTCCAGCCGTCAGCGTACCTGGCGGCGATGTTCATAGTGCGCTTCTCACCGCCGCCGCCGACCCACACTGGGAGTTTGGCCTGGACGGGCTTGGGGTTGAGCTTTGCCTCGCGCACGCGATAGTGCTTGCCGTTGAAGGTTGTGGTGTCATTGGCGAGCATCGACTGGATGATGTGGACGCTCTCTTCAAGCATGTTCATGCGCTCTTTGAGCGGCAGGAACGTATAGCCGTAGGCCTCGTATTCCGCCTGGTGCCAGCCTGCGCCCATGCCGAGGTTGGCGCGTCCGTTGCTGATATGGTCCAGGGTGGTGATCATCTTGGCGAGCAGCGCGGGAGGGCGATAGCCGGCAGACATGACAAGGACGCCGATCCTCGCGCGCGTGGTTGCCGCTGCCGCCGCTGTCATCATGGCGACCGTCTCGTAGGTGGGGCTATCGCCGCCGCGATTGGGCGCTTCGTAGAAGTGATCCCACACCGATATCCAGGTGAAGCCTGCGCGGTCGGCCATCTGCCAGGCTTTGACGAAGTCTTCGTAAGGCGCGTCTTGCTGGCCGGTATGGATGCCGAAGTTCACGAAGCGCTCTTCTCCGCCTTGGCCCCGTCGCGTGTTTCACGGGTGCACAGCTCGCGCAGGAGGTTGTAGGGATAGAGGCCCGTTTGGTGGCCGTCGCTCCAGAGGAACTGGATGGCATAGCGACCGATAGTCAGCCAGTCGAGGGCTTCCACGGTAGCAGTAACCTGGTCGCGTCCGACCATGCGTTTGCCAGTGAGTTCATGGACGCAATGGGCGCAGGGGCATTCCCCGCGCAGGTCGCGGTGGGCGTAGGCGCACTCCTTGCCGTCGTCCCACTGGATATGGACGGCGTCGGGCAGGATAGTGACGGACTTTGGCTGGTGCATGGGTGATTACTTTCTGCGCTTTTCAAGCTCTTGCCAGATGTCGTTCGGCGTAAGGCCAGCAGAGGAGAGCAGGACAAGGCTGTGGAACCAGAGATCGGCGACTTCGTGGACGATCTCTTCGCGCACGCCATTCTTTGCGGCGATGACGGCTTCCCCCGCCTCTTCGATAACTTTTTTGCCGATGCGGTCCACGCCTTGGCTCAACAGCTTCGCGACGTAGCTTCCCTCGGGCTTTTCCTTCTTTCTTGACTCGATAACGCCGTAGAGCTCCTCCATCATGTTGCCTGGCTTCTTCTCGAACTCGGCGTCGCCCTTCTTTACCTCTTGGAAGTAGCAGTTGGGCTTGCCTGTGTGGCAGGCAGGGCCTGTTGGCGTGCTCTTGAGCAGAAGCGAATTATTCTCGCAATCGGCGATAACCTTGCTGACCTTGATGTGATTGCCCGAAATAGCGCCCTTGTGCCAAAGCTCTTGGCGGCTGCGGCTGTAGAACCAGGCCTGGCCGCTTTCGAAGGTGCGCTTCAGAGATTCAGGATTCATATAGGCGAGCATCAGCACTTCGCCCGTCTTTTCGTCCTGGGCGATGGCTGGGATCAAGCCCTGTTCATTGAGATTGAGCTTCATAGGGGCCTCCAAGGGGGCCGCTGCGCCGCTCCGCGACAGAGTCGGGAGGCGCGCGACACCTTGAAAATGATAGCATATCAGGAGCGCATATCAGAGGAGCAGCATTGGAAGAACAGATAGAAGGACGCAACCCGGTCATTGAGGCCATCAAGGCCAAACGACCGATCCATAAGATATTCATCTCCAACGACTTCGACCGCCGAGGCCCGCTGGGACAGGTGGTTTGGATGGCGAAAGAGGCGGGTATCCCCGTGGAATACACGGACCAGCGGGCCCTCTCTCGCCTGAGCCAGACGGGGCGAAGCCAGGGCGTGATCGCGATGGCGGCGGCAAAGGCCACGGTGGAGCTGGAGGACCTCTTGCGCATCTCGCGTGAGAAGAATGAACGGCCCTTCTATGTGCTCCTCGACGGCATCGAAGACCCGCAGAACCTAGGGGCGATCATCCGCACGGCGAACGCCGCAGGTGTGCACGGCGTCATCATCCCCGTGCGCCGCGCCGCCGGGCTGACCTCAGCCGTCTCGCGCGCATCGGCGGGGGCGCTGGAGTATGTGACCGTGGCGCGCGTGACCAACATCTCGCAGACGATGGAACGGCTCAACAAAGAGGGCATCTGGACGGTCGGCGTTGACCCCTCAGGAGAGAAGAACTACGCGGATGTCGATTATAAGCAGTCGATAGTCCTGGTGATCGGCGCCGAGGGACGCGGCCTTTCGCGCCTGGTGAGAGAGAAGTGCGAGGTGCTCGTCTCGATACCGATGCGCGGCGAGATCGGCTCGCTGAACGCCTCGGTGGCGTCCGCCCTGGTGATGTACGAAGCGATGCGCCAGAGGGCAAAGACGCCTTCTTAGCCTGCGCCGATATCCTTCGGCATGTGGCCTTCGAGGACGCGCAGGTAGTGGGTGAAGATGCGCTTCTTGTAGATCCGTTCGAGCTTATTGAGCAGTCGCACGGGATCTTCGTCCGTGATAACTAAGGCGTCTGTCTTTTTCTTCACCATCTTCACGATGGTCTTGATGTGGTTGCTGATGCCGCCGGTGTTGAGGATGACGCCGATGACCTTCCCCTCATCGTAGGCGATGGCGAACTCGCCCAGGGTCCCTGAGCGCCCGCCGGCGAAGACGACAACGTCGCAGCTGCGGATATTCTCGATCTCGCGCCCCATGAGGCCGCTGCCTGTGTAGATGATGGCGTTGTAGCCCTGGGTTGGCGAGTGGTACTTGCCGATGTGCTCCTCCAGGTTCAGGGCTGGCGAGACGCCGACGACGATTCCCCGCTCTGAACTTGCGCCGCGCACTGCCTCGTGCGGAAGCCCGGGGCAG
>CAMAVV010000157.1 GCA_945861815.1 Thermoflexus hugenholtzii JAD2 | reverse complement strand
GCCTTAAAGTCGAGTACACCATTGCGAAGGCCGGCAGCCAGCGGCTCTGGGATCTGCTGCATTCCGAGCCGTACATAGCCACCTTCGGCGCGCTCACCGGCGGGCAGGCGGTTCAGATGGTGAAGGGCGGGCTGAAGGCGATCTATCTGAGTGGATGGCAGGTCGCTGCCGATGCGAACCAGGGAGGGCACACCTATCCTGACCAGAGCCTTTACCCGGTGAACAGCGTCCCCGCATTGGTGAGACGCATCAATAACGCTTTTATGCGCGCTGACCAGATCGAGGGCGATGAGAAGAACTATTGGTACGCGCCTATCGTCGCCGATGCCGAAGCTGGCTTCGGTGGTCCTATCCACGCCTTTGAACTTATGCGAAATATGATTGAAGCTGGCGCGGCCGGCGTCCACTTCGAGGACCAGCTCGCAGCCGAAAAGAAATGCGGACACATGGGTGGAAAGGTCTTGGTGCCCACCTCTCAGTTTGTCCGCACCCTAACCGCAGCGCGCCTCGCCGCCGACGTCCTCGATGTGCCATCACTCCTCGTCGCGCGCACCGATGCACGCGATGCGACACTCCTCACCTCCGACGTTGACCCCTATGACCGGCCTTTCATTACCGGCGAGCGCAGCATTGAGGGATACCACGTCGTCAAGAAAGGGATGGCCTCGCCAACTGCCCGCGCCCTTGCCTACGCCCCGTACGCCGACCTCATCTGGTTCGAGACCTCTGTTCCCGAACTGGAGGAGGCGCGCGCTTTCGCTCAGACGATTCACGCCAAGTATCCCGATAAGCCCCTGGCATACAACCTCTCGCCTTCTTTCAACTGGCGCCGCCATCTCGATGGCCCGACCATCGCCAAGTTCCAGCGCGAGCTGGGGGCCATGGGCTTCAAATTCCAGTTCATTACCCTCGCTGGCTGGCACCTGCTCAACTACCACACCTTTGACCTGGCGAAAGGCTTTTCCAAGGAAGGCATGCCGGCATATGTGCGACTGCAGCAGGCGGAGTTTGACCGGGAGGGCGATGGCTACACCGCCGTTCGCCATCAGCGCGAGTCGGGTGCTGAATACTTCGATAAAGTCGCCATGGCTGCCTCTGGCGGCCAAAGCTCAACGACATCGCTTCACGGCTCTACGGAAGAGGAGCAGTTCGAGACCGCCAAGGCGCACTGAGCCGTATCTAGGAGAGGGATGCGTGTGCGAAATCAAGGCGTTGCGCAACGCGCAGCACGCCGCTATTGGAACCTGACGCGCTCTTTGATGGGCACACCTCTTGTGGCGTATTGCCCACAGTCTACAGGCCTGTCAAGGATACCCGTTAAAAAACAAGACGCCCGCGCGGTGCGTTCCGGCGGGCGTCTGCTCTGGTCTGGAGCGTGGATGGCAGCTAATAGGTTAGGTCTAAATGCGGCCTGCCCCACAGATGCTTCCGTGTGAGTGAGAGGCCGCATGCATCAATGAAGGCATTGACGATGTCGGCGTCGAATAGGCGGCCACGCTCCTTGCGTATCGTCTCCAGCGCCTGGTTGATAGGCTGCTCTTCCCCAGGAACTGAGCCGCCGACCATGCGGTCGAAGGCGTCCACAACCGCGATGATGCGCGCCGCCAGCGGGATCGATTCTCCCCGCAGGCCTGCGGGTACGCCGCTGCCGTCCCAGTGCTCGTGGTGGAAGAGCACAGCGGGCATCATGGGGGTGAGCCACGGCAGGCTAGAGACAATCTTGGCGGCTCGGAGGCTGTGTGCGCCATTGTCTTGTGGGCGTAAGGGGTACTCGATCGTCTGGTGAACAGGCGTTTCATCGTGTACCACGCGCCCCACATCGTGCAAGTATCCGGCGATCTCTATCTCTTCCAAGCTGCAGCCACGGCTGCCAAGGATCTCCGCCGTCTCCCGGGCCATCTTGCCGACTCGCAGGGAATGCGCCCACAGGCGCGAGTCCGCGAGGCCGAACATGCTCTCCAGGAGCGGCATCACCTCGTGCAGCCGCTCCCGCAGGTGCCCTGGTTGAGTGGTGATTCCTCCGCTGACCGGCGAAGGACTCTCGTATGGACGAACTTGTGTCGTCATCTTCTTCCTCCCCAAGGAAGCTAATGGATATCTTTGAGAAGCCCAAGCTCTACAGCCTTCTGCACCGCTTGCGCCCGGTTCGGCTCGCCGAGCTTCAGAAGGATGTGCCCCACGTGTGTGTTGACCGTTTTCACCGAGAGGCTGAAGTGGTCGGCGATGGCCCGGTCTGTTGCGCCCTGTTGGATCATTTCGAGGATCTCAAGTTCCCGAGCGGTGAGTTCCCGCAGGGGAAGCGTCGCGCCGTTCTCCTTTGGCTGTTCGGCCAGCAGGTCGATCACCCGCGCACCCATCAGGTCCGGCAGCGCCGCCTTGCCTTCATGGACCGCATGGATGGCCTTCAGCAACTCTTCCCCGGGAGCATCCTTGAGCAGATAACCGCGGACGCCGGCCTTCACCATTGCCTTCACATACTGGTCATAATCGAACGCCGTGAGCGCCAGCGATTTTACCTCTGGAAACTCTTTGCGAAGTGCCTTCACCAGGTCGATGCCGCTTCCTTCGCCCTTAAGCCGGATGTCCACCACCGCGATGTCAGGATTCGTCTCGCGGATGACTCTGAGCGCATCCTGCACCGTCTCCGCTTCACCGATCACCTGGATGGCCGGGTCTTGTGACAGGAGGTACTTTGTCCCTTCGCGGAACATCTGGTGGTCGTCCACAAGCACGACTCTGACGATGCCGCGCGCTGCAGTCGCTTTCGAGCCGGATACGGAAATAGTCACCACAGCCGCTCCCCTTCCTACTGTGCTTAGGCTTTCTACTGGTATAAACCGAGCATAGCAGGCGGAGAAGTGTAAAAAATCCGTAAGAAAGGCCTCGGTACGTACGTACAGGAAGGAAAGATGAGGCTCAGTGAACGAAAGGCCGACCCCTTCGGCTATTGATTCTTGATATAGCCGTGTTCGATGGCGAGGCGGACGGCGTCGGCCCGGCTTGCGGCGCCAAGTTTCGAGAATATGTTCGCGACATGTGACTCGGCGGTGCGCTGTGAGATGCCCAGGCGTTCGGCGATCTCCTGGTTCCGCTTGCCTTGGCAGAGCAGTTCCAGCACCTCTATCTCGCGGATCGTCAGGTCGTCCGGCGTCCTTTGCGTATCGCGTCGCTCGCGCGTCAGGCTGTCCAGGACGGAGGCAGCGATGCGTCCTGGGAGAACACCGTGCCCCTCGTGGACGTCATGAACGGCCTTGAGAAGTAGGTCTGGGGGCGTGTCTTTCAAGATATAGCCCCGGACGCCCGCCCGCGTCAGCGCATCGACATACTGCTCGAAGTCATGGGCCGTGAGCACCAGCACTCGCGCCGGCGAACCTTTGCGCATGAGCGCCCTTGCAACGTCGATGCCATTCCCGCTTTTCAGACGGATGTCGAGGAGGACGACATCCGGGTTCAACTCCTCGGTCAGGCGCAGCGCATCTTCGGCCGTCTCTGCTTCGCCAACCACTTTGATGCCTGGGTCCGCCTCCAGCAGCGCCTTTGTGCCGAAGCGAACCAGGGCGTGGTCTTCCACGAGCAAGACGCGGATATGGTGCTGAATATTCATGAGCCTGCGCTGGTCTGAGACGGGTTCGCCTTATGGGTGACTGGAACGCTGATGGTGATCGTGCTTCCTTGCTTCGGGGCGCTCTCGATGGTGAGGACTCCTCCGGCATGCCGCACGCGCTCTCGCATGCCAACCAGCCCAAGGTGGCCCCCCCTCGCGGCGCGCTCGCGCTCGGTTGCGCCAAAGCCCACGCCGTTGTCTTTCACCGAAAGGACCGCCTTGTCTCCCGCGATTGTAAGGGAAATCGTGGCCTCTGTGGCTCCCGCATGCTTCACCACATTGTTCAGCGCCTCTTGCGCGCACCGGTAGAGCGCCATCTCCGAGGCTGGCGGTAGGCGCGCCTCATCAGGAAATCCGTCCAGGTCGAGCGTCATCTTGACCTTGTCCTTCTCTGCCGTGTTTCGCGCAAGCCAGTCGATGGCATAGCGGAGGCCAAGGTCGTCCAGCATCGGCGGGCGCAGGGCGTTCGTGATCGCCCGCAGCTCTGTGACCAGCGACTTGCCGATGTCCCTGACTTGTTCGGTAGGCACAGCCGTGCGCGAAAGGTAGACGGCCTGTTGCAGCGGCCCGTCATGGAGGTCGATCGCCAGCCTGGAGCGCTCCTCTTCCTGGGCCGTCATCAGCCGTCCGTTCAAGTCCCGCAGCTCCTCGCTCAGTTTCGACCGCGCCAGAAGCATTCCAACTAACGTTCCCACAGGCTCCATCAGTTTGACGTCATCCTCTCGAAACGTCTCGCCGCCAGACTTTGGCCCCAGCAGCAAAGCGGTGTCGTCATCCAAGACCAGGGTAAGGACAGGTTCCCCTTCCAGTTGGC
>CAMAVV010000156.1 GCA_945861815.1 Thermoflexus hugenholtzii JAD2 | reverse complement strand
AAAACCCTCGTCGTCGACGGCGTAAGCAGCATCAGCTCCATCCCGCTGCCCGTTGACGAGTGGGGCATCGATATCGCCGTCTCCGGCTCCCAGAAGGGCTGGATGACGCCTCCCGGCCTCGCGATGCTGAGCATCAGCCCGAAGGCGTGGCAGGCCATCGAGAAGTCAAAGTCGCCGAAGTTCTACTTCGACCTGAAGTTGGCAAAGGTCTCCGCTGAAAAGGGCGAAACGCCCTGGACGCCGGCGATCAGTATCTACTACGGCCTCGCCGCAGGCCTCGAAATTCTCCTGAAAGAGGGCATGGGCAGCGTCTACGAACGCCATGCCGGCATCGGCGCGCACACCCGGCAGGCCATCAAGAAGATGGGCTTGGAACTGTTCGTCGCCGACGAGCGCTACGCCTCCAACACCGTCACTGCCATCAAGATCCCGGAAGGTGTCGACTGGAAGGCCTTCAACACCACCATGCGCAAAGAGCATGGCGTCGTCCTTGGCGGCGGGCAAGGCGCCATCGCGGGCAAGATCTTCCGCATCGGCCACCTGGGCTACTTCACACAAAAAGAAATCGACGACTGCCTGACATCTGTGCAGACGGTCATGACGCAGATGGGTGGTTTCAAGGCCGTTCCCACAAGGAGCGCGTAACGTGCGCGTCCTGGTCGCCGACCCCATCGCCGATGAGGGTATCCGCCTCCTGCGCGAGGCGGGCCACCAGGTGGACGTGAAGACGGGCCAAGCGCCCGCCGCGCTCCAAGCCGCTATCGCCGACTACGACGCGCTCGTCGTGCGCAGTGAGACGCAAGTCACCGAGGCGATCCTTGGGGCGGGCAAACGCCTGCAAGTCGTGGGCCGCGCAGGCGTCGGCATCGACAATATCGATGTGAACGCCGCGACGCGCCACGGCATCCTAGTCATCAACGCGCCCACCGCCAACATCATCGCCGCGGCGGAGCATACCTTAGCCCTGCTCCTCTCCATGGCGCGCCATGTGCCACAGGCCCACCACAAGTTGAGGGCAGGCTACTGGGGGCGCAAAGAGTTCACCGGCACACAGCTTCGCGGCAAGACCCTTGGCATCATCGGCCTGGGAAAGGTCGGCACCGAAGTGGCGAAGCGCGCCCGGGCCTTTGAGATGCGCATCCTGGCGAACGACCCCTTTGTCTCAGAGGAGCGCGCTAAGAGCATGGGCATCGAGCTCGCAGACAAAGATACCGTCCTGAGCCAGTCCGACTTCATCTCCGTCCACGTGCCGATGAACTCGGTCACGAAGGGACTCATCGGCAAGGAAGAGCTCACCAAGGTCAAGCCCGGCGTGCGCTTCCTCAACACGGCGCGCGGCGGCGTTATCGACGAGCAGGCCCTTTACGACGCCGTGCAATCGGGGCGCGTGGCTGGCGCGGCGATCGACGTCTTTAGCGAAGAGCCCGCGAAAGACAGCATCCTTTTCAAGAGCGACAAGATCATCGTGACGCCGCACCTGGGCGCATCGACGAACGAGGCGCAGGAGCTCGTGGCCATCGAACTCGCCGAGCAATTGCTGGAGGTCTTCAAAGGCCGCCCCGCGAAGTACGCCGTGAACGCGCCCGTCGTCGTCCCTGAGGCGCTGGCCATCCTGGCGCCCTTCGTGGACGTGGGTATGCTGCTTGGGCGCATCGCGACGCAGATAGCCCAGGGCCAGGTCAACTCGATCACCATCCGGTATGAAGGCGAGATCGCGAAGCACGATTCGCTTTTCCTCAAGGCGGCAATAGTCGGCGGCCTGCTCTCCCCGGTGAGCGAAGAGCGCGTCAACGCCGTCAATGTCAACCATATCGTGGGACAACGCGGTATGAAGGTGAACGAAGAGAAGGGCAGCGAATCGGGCGCGTACCGCAATCTCCTCGCCGTGGAGCTGCACACAAGCCAGGGCAAGACGACGGTCGCGGGGACGAGCGCCTTCGGCCACACCCACATCGTCCAGGTGAACGACTATCGCATGGACGTGCGCATCAGCAACGGCTATATGCTTTTCATCGAGAACCAGGACCGCCCAGGGATGATCGGCGCCATCGGCACCATCGCGGGCAAGGCCGATGTGAACATCAGCTTCATGGAAGTCGGACGGCTCTCGAGCCGCGGACGCGCCATCATGGCGATAGGTCTTGATGAGCCGATGCCTGATGCAGCGCTGAAGCAGATCCTCGCGATACCTGGGATCCTCAGCGCGCGCTTGGTGAAGGCATAGGACGTTCGGTCACCCTCACCTCTCGCTTCACGAGGTCCTCTCCTGCCGATTCCATCGAGCATCCTCGACAGAGTCGGGACATCGAGGGAGAGGAGGAAGAACAGATCTGAAGCGTCGTCACCCGGCGTTGTGCTTGTTCATGGCGCTGGCGATGCCCTTGCCGATGATCTCATCCAGCGCATCACAGGCGCGCGCCAGCACTGCCTTCACCGTCTCCTGCTCGGCCTGGGAGAAGGTGTCGAGGACATAGTCCACAACTTCTTTCCCTTGGGCCTCCGGCCTGCCGACGCCGATGCGCATCCGGGAAAAGTCCTGGGTCCCCAGCCGCTCGATGATCGATTTCATGCCGTTATGGCCGCCTGCCGAGCCCTCGGCGCGGATGCGGATGCGCCCCAAGGGTAAATCCAAATCGTCGTGGACGACGATGAGTCGCTGTTTCACGATGTGATGTCGCTGCATCAAGTCGCCCACTGCCTCGCCGCTGAGGTTCATATAGGTGCGCGGCTTCGCCACAATCGCGCGCGCCTCTCTCTCCTGACTTCCCACGTTCCTAACTTCCTGAACTCCTTCCTTGCCTCTTCCTCCCTCCCCTTCCCTCGCAGGGAAGGGGTTGGGGGTTAGGTCGATTACCCCTTCTCCGTACAGATAGGCGGCCTTCTTCTTCCCTATCTCGATATGGTGCCGCGCGGCCCAGGCATCGACGGCCATGAAGCCGGCGTTGTGGCGCGTCTTGGCGTACTTTGCGCCAGGGTTGCCGAGGCCCACGATAAGCCAGAGTGGAACACTTGGTGGTGACATAGCGCTACTTCCGCCCCAGGAGCTTCAAGAACGCTTCCTCATTGATAATCTTCGTCCCTAGCTTCTCCGCCTTTTGCAGCTTCGAGCCTGCCTCCGCTCCAACCACAAGGTACGCCGTCTTCTTGCTGATGCTGCCGGCCACCGTGCCTCCCGCTTCGCGTATGGCATTCTCAGCCTGCTCGCGGCTCATCGTCTCGAGGGTGCCGGTGACGATCAGCGTCATGCCAACCAAGGTTTGCGGGCCCGTCGGGGCCTTGCGTTCGTAGCGCGGGTCTATGCCCAGGGATTTGAGGCGCTCGATAATGTCCAGGTTCTTCTTCTCGCTGAAGTGCGCCGCGATGCTCTCCGCGATCTTCGGCCCGATTCCCGGGACGTCGTCGATCTCTTCGACAGTCGCCTTCGCCAGCGCGTCGATGGAGTTAAAGCAGTCGGCGAGAAGTTTCGCCGTTTCGGAGCCGACGTGGCGGATGCCGAGGGCGAAGATGAGGCGGTCCAGGGAGCGCGACTTGCTGGCCTGGATGCCATCGATGAGATTCTGGGCGCTCTTGGGGCCCATGCGCTCAAGCTCAGCGACTTGCTCGGCGGTGAGCGTATACAGATCGGCGAGGCTTTTGACGAGGCCAGCTTTTATGAGGGTTTCGGCGAGGGATTCGCCCAGGCCTTCGATGTCCATCATGCCGCGCCCGGCGAAGTGCTTCAGCAGCTCGTAGAACTTGGCCGGGCACTCGGCGTTGATGCAATAGCGCATCGCCTCTTCAGGATCGCGCACGACGGCGCTGCCGCAGACGGGGCACTTCTCGGGCATGCGGAACTCTTTCTCTTTGCCCGTGCGCCTGCTGACCACCGGCCCCACAACATGGGGAATCACTTCGCCCGCGCGCACCACCGTGACCCAGTCGCCTATCTTCAGGCCCTTCCGCGCGATGTCGTCTTCATTGTGGAGCGTCGCCATCTTCACCATCGCGCCGCCGATATCGACGGGCTCCAAAATGGCAAATGGATTGAGGCTTCCGGTGCGGCCCACATTGACTCCGATGTCGAGGAGCTTCGTGATCGCCTCGGTGGCGGGGAACTTGTAGGCGACGGCCCAGCGAGGCTCGCGGCCAACATCGCCAAGGCGTTTTTGCAAGTCGAGGTCATTGACCTTCACCACAACGCCGTCGGTGCCGTAGTCCAGCTTTCCGCGCCTCTCCGTCCAGGTGTTGTAGAACTCCTCGACCTGATCCAAGCTCTTGAGGAGGCGGCTATCGGCGCTGATCCTGAATCCAAGCTCTTTGAACTTCGCCATCGTCTTCCAGTGGGAGTTAGGCATCTCGCCGCCTTCGGCCCCGCCTAAGGCATAGATGAAGACATCGAGAGGGCGTCCGGCAGTGATGCGCGAGTCGAGCTGGCGCAGGCTTCCGGCGGCGGAGTTGCGCGTGTTGGCGTAAAGAGGTTCGCCCGCCTTAGCCCGCTCACGGTTCAT
>CAMAVV010000155.1 GCA_945861815.1 Thermoflexus hugenholtzii JAD2 | reverse complement strand
AAGGCGTAGAAGGCGCCCTGTGGCTCAAAACAATCGAGTCCGATGCGATTCAGGCCTTTGACCAAAAGTCTTCTGCGGCGGTCGTATTCGCGCACCATGTTGTCGACGATGCGGTCGTCTGTGTTCAAGGCTTGGAGCGCCGCCGTCTGGCTGGGAGTCGGCGCGCACAGCATCGTATATTGATGGATCTTCACCATCGCCTCGATGATCTCCTCGGAGGCGGCGGCAAAGCCGACGCGCCAGCCGGTCATGGCGTAGCTCTTCGAAAAGCCGCCAAGGAGCACGGTGCGCTCCTTCATCCCAGGGAGCGATGCGACGCAGGTATGCGTGTGTCCGCCATAGACAAGGCGGTCGTACACCTCGTCGGAGACGACGATGAGATCGTGGCGCTTCGCGACGTCAGCGATGGCTTCCATCTCCCGCCTGCTCATGACGGCGCCTGTGGGATTGTTGGGATAGCTGATGATGAGGGCCCGGGTCTTGCGCGTGATCTTGGCCTCGAGATCTTTCGGCATGAGCTTGAATGCGTTCGCCTGGGCCGTCACCACGGGAACAGCGACGCCGCCAGCCAGGACGATGCACGGTTTGTAGGAGACGTAAGACGGCTCAGGGACAAGCACTTCGTCCCCGGGGTTGATGACGGCGCGCATGGCAAGGTCGACGCCCTCGCTCACGCCCACGGTGACGAGCAGTTGAGAATGAAAGTCGTAGGCGATGCCATAGCGCGATGCGAGATGCTGTGCCAAACGTTCGCGCAGCTCCAGCATGCCGTAGTTGGATGTGTAGTGCGTGTGGCCCTTTTCGATGGCGTGGATCGCCGCCTCACTGATGGGCCACGGCGTCGCGAAGTCAGGCTCGCCGACGCCGAGCGAGACGACGCCCTCCATCGACTGGATGAGGTCGAAGAACTTGCGGATCCCTGAGGGCGCAAGGCTTTCGACGCGGCGCGAGATGTGTGTTTTGGAAGAGGATGTCACGGGTGGAGCGTGCCTTTGCGCAAGTCGCCTCTGCTATGGGGTGAAGGGGAGGCGGCGGCTGCGCTTTCGGTCGATGAGGATCTCGCCGTCCTGCTTGTAGCGCTTGAGGAAGAAATGCGTCACAGTGCCTTGGACGCCAGCGATCGTCGCGAGCTTTTCGCTGACGAATCGCGATATCTCATAGATGTCTTTCCCGGCGATCATGATGCCAAGATCATATCCGCCCGAGACGAGGAAGACAGAGCGCGTCTCAGGATAGCGTGCAACGCGCTCGGCGATGGCGTCAAAGCCGACCTCTCGCTCCGGCACGACTTTCACTTCGATGAGGGCCATGACCTGCTGCTCGCCAAGCTTCTCCCAGTTGACCATCGTCCGGTATTTCACGATGGCGCCGCTCAGTTCAGCCTCCCGGATTACCTTCGTGACCTCTTTGAGCGGGATGCCCGTCCTGGAGGCGACCTCCTTATGCGGCGTCCGCGCATCCTGCTCGAGGATCCGGAAGATCTCGTTCGTCTCTTTCATCGCGTCACCTCCGCGTCTCGATAGATAACAGTCATTGCACCGGCGCGCGCAGCTTATGCCAACCCGTCGCCTGCTGATAGGCGTGGGCGATGCGGAAAAGAGTCTCTTCGCTGAACGACGGCCCGATGAGCTGCATGCCGACAGGCAGGCCTTCGATGAAGCCGGCAGGGACCGATATGCCTGCGATGCCCGCGATATTCACCGGGATTGTATCGACGTCGCTGAGGTACATCTTCACAGGGTCAGCCACCTTGTCGCCGAACTTGAACGGCGGCGTCGGCGATGTTGGTGTCACCAGGGCGTCGTACTTTTTGAATGCCTCGTCGAACTCTCTGCGGATGAGCGTTCGCACCTTTTGCGCTTTCAGGTAATAGGCGTCGTAATAGCCTGAGGAGAGGGCATAGGTGCCGAGCATGATGCGTCGCTTGACCTCCGGGCCAAAGCCCTGCTGGCGCGTCTGCTCCATCGAATGCCACATCGTTGGCGCGTTGGCGGAGAACCCGTATTTCACGCCATCGTAGCGCGCGAGATTCGCCGATGCCTCGGAGGGCGCGAGGATGTAATAGACGGCAAGGGCATATGGCGTGCTCGGCAGAGAGACGTTGTAATCGATGATGGCGCCCAGCTGCGCAAGCTGCCCCATCGCCCGCTTGAGCACTTCGCCCACATCCGCATCCACGCCATCGAAGTATTCTTTCGGCACGCCGATCTTCATGCCCGTGATATTGTCCTTGAGCGATGCGCTGTAATCAGGCACGGGGCGGTTTGCCGAGGTCGAATCCATCGAGTCGTAGCCTGCGATGGCTTGCAGAACAGTCGCGGAATCGCGCACGTCCTTCGTCATCGGGCCGATTTGGTCCAGGGACGACGCGAACGCCACAAGACCGAAGCGGCTCACAAGGCCATAGGTCGGCTTGAGCCCGGTGATGCTGCAGAAGGAGGCAGGCTGGCGGATGCTGCCGCCGGTATCGGAGCCGAGGGAGAAGAGGCATTCGCCTGCGGCGACTGCCGCCGCCGGGCCGCCGCTGCTGCCGCCCGGGACGCGGTCCAGCGCCCAGGGATTCTTCGTCGGAAAGAAGGCCGAGTTCTCGGTGGAGGAGCCCATGGCGAACTCATCCATGTTGCCTTTGCCCAGGAGCACCGCGCCCGCCGTTTTAAGGCGCTTCGCCACTGTGCTGTCATAGGGCGAGACGAAGTTTTCGAGCATCTTGGAGGAGCAGGTCGTGCGCGTGCCGTTGACAGCGAGGTTGTCCTTGAGTTGCATCGGGATGCCCGTAAGGGGCCCGATTTCTCCCCGGGAGATGCGCGCATCTGCCTCGTGTGCCTGCGCGAGGGCGATCTCTTCCGTCACGCTCACATAGGCCTTCACCTTCGGCTCCACGGCGGCGATTCGCTCCAGGTGCGCCTTGGTCAGTTCGAGTGACGAGACCTTTTTTTGCTTGAGGAGGTCGTGCGCCTCGTGGATGGTGAGCGAAGTGAGGTCGTTCATGAGAAGGTGCCGGGGTTACTCTTCCAGGACCGCGCGGATGCGGAGCTGGTCCTCTTGCTGTTGGGGGGCGTTTCGCAGGACGTCTTCCCGGGAAAGCGAGGGGCGCGGCGAATCGTCGCGAAGTACGTTGTGCAGCGAAAGCGATTGCGCCGTTGGCGGAACGCCCTCCGTGTTGACCTTCTTCAGCGCCTCGAACTGCTGGAGGATGTTGGAGAGCTGGTCTTGGAAGCGCGCGATGTCCTCGTCCGTCATCGTGATGCGGCAGAGGGAGGCGATGTGGACGACTTCTTCACGGCTCAAGCGCATTAGGATGAGGCTCCACACAGGAGATACGGAATGGAAGCATTATAGCCGCCGCCATCTGAAGGGGCAACGGAAGGGGCCGCCGGATGTGTTGACATGCGTTATGAGGCCCACCTATAATGCAGATGTTAGAGATGTATTGGGGCGTCAAGAGGCCGCACGGCCTGCAAAGCTCCAGCGTGACGGCCCCCACCCACCCCGCTTGGCTCCCACAGCTCCACTCGTTTTAGGTTGCAGCCATTATGCCTATGGGCTGGATAGTGAGAGCGCAGATTCCTGAATTGTGGTTCAACCCCCTCCGTTTGGCAAGGGCAAGCTAAAGCTCCCACCTCATGTCGAAATTCATCTTTGTCACAGGCGGCGTGGTGAGTTCCGTTGGGAAAGGCATCGCCGTCGCCTCCATCGGGCGCATCCTCAAAAGCCGCGGCGTCACCGTTTCCGTTCAAAAACTCGACCCCTATCTCAATGTTGACCCAGGCACCATGTCTCCCTATCAGCACGGCGAAGTCTTCGTCACCCGCGATGGCTGCGAAACAGACCTTGACTTGGGGCACTACGAGCGCTTCATCGATGTGGAGCTGACGCGAAGCTCCAACGTCACCTCGGGGCAGATTTACAGCTCCGTCATCGCAAAGGAGCGCAGAGGCGAATTCCTAGGCGGCACGATGCAAGTGGTTCCCCATGTGACGAATGAGATTAAGAAGCGGATGCTCGACGTGGCGCACGAGAGCAAGGCCGATGTCATCATCGTCGAAGTCGGCGGCACCGTCGGCGATATCGAAGGCCTGCCCTTCCTCGAGGCTATCCGCCAGATGCGCAACGACGTGGGCAAGGACAACGTCCTCTACATCCACGTGACCTACCTTCCTTATATATATGCGACGGGTGAGTTGAAGACCAAGCCGACCCAGCACAGTGTCAAAGAGCTCCGGGCCATCGGTATCCAGCCGGACGTCATCCTCGCCCGCAGCGACTTCCCCGTGGCCGACGACATCAAGGGCAAGATCGCCCTCTTCTGCGATGTGCAGCCCCCTGCGGTCATCCCGGTGCTCACGGTGCAGAACATCTACGAAGTGCCGGTGATTCTTGAAGAGGCCGGCCTGGGGAATCTCGTCCTCAGTCAGTTGCATCTGCAGGCGGCGTCGATGGACCTTGTGGACTGGCGCGCCATGCTGACGCGGATGACGAACCTCAAAGAACCAT
>CAMAVV010000154.1 GCA_945861815.1 Thermoflexus hugenholtzii JAD2 | reverse complement strand
TCATGTCCCTTATTAGACCGCTGGCTATACGAGCGCTGACCCTGATTTTTGTCCTTTTCGCCGTGCTGGTGCTGCTTGTCGTCACCCTCGGTGCCACCGGCTTCTCCGATAGGCTCCTCGGTGCCCAAGTCAGCGAAGAGGTACGCGGCTTACGCCAAAGTCTCGCCCAGACGATACGCGACCCGGACGAGCTTGAGCGTGTCATCGAACTCCGCCGCCAGGAGCTGGTCGAGTTCTACGACCTGGACAAGAGCTGGGTGCGACGTTTACCCGATACCGTTCTGCGCGTCCTCACCCTGGACCTCGGCGAGGCGCGCACCCTCAAGAGCTTCGACGGCAGCCGCAGGGTCTCCGATATCGTCCTAGACAGGCTGCCCAACTCGGCGCTGTTGCTCACCACAAGCCTCATCATCACCGCAATCGCAGGCCTCCTGATAGGGCCGCGCCTCGCGACGCGGGTCGGCAGCAAAGCCGACCGCGCCGTCTCCTATTTCTCCGCCATCTCCTTCGCCATGCCCACCTGGTGGGTCGGCATCCTCCTCATCCTCATCTTCGCCTTCAAACTGAATCTCTTACCCTCAGGCGGCATGTACAGCACGCCACCGCCCGCCGACGGCTTCCCGCGCTTTTTGGACTTGATGAAGCACGCCATCCTGCCTGTGCTCACGCTCGTCCTTGTCAGCGTCGGCCCCTATATCTACGGCGTGCGCACCCTCACGATGAACGTGGCCCAGGAAGACCATGTGATGCTGGCGCGCGCTAAGGGCCTGCCCGATAGCGTCGTCGAGCGGCGGCACATCTTGCGCGTCGCTGCGCCACCCATCGTGACTGGCCTCATCCTTGGCCTCGCCGGCTCCCTTAGCGGCTCCATCCTCGTCGAAACGATCTTCAACTGGCAGGGGATGGGCCGCCTCTATTTCGAGGCTGTGTCCGGTTCGCCCGATGAATCGGTCATCGTCGCCCTCACCTTCGTCTTCACACTCCTCTACGTCGCTGCGCGCTTCGTCCTCGAAGTTCTCTACGTCTTCCTCGACCCTCGCGTGAGGTACACATGAGCTGGAAGGAGATGCTGCGGGAGTTCTTGGCAACGTGGCCCGGCAGGCTCGGGACCTTCGCGCTCGCGGTGCTGGTCATCATCTCCATCGTCGCCCTGATCACGATCCCGGCAAACTTTGGCAGAGAGAAGTGGAGCAACCCCGGCGTCTGGGCCGATAACCCCAAGTCGGCGCCGCCCACATGGGCCAACATCTTCACAGGAAACGACCAGCTACCACACCAAAGGCTGAAAGCCTTGCGCCCTGCCAAGGCGGAATCCGCAGATGGCGCGGAAACACGCAGCTTCGTGCTTCCCTACGACTTCCCTGCGCATAAACCTCCCAAGTTCCTTTCGGTCTCCATCGGCGGCCTGATCTTCTACGATCGTCCTCCCTCGCTCTCCGTCCACATCATCCGTCCCGATGGCTCCGAGGCGATCGCCTATCGCGAGGCAGTGCGCGGAGCAAGAGAGGGAGAGCCTGCTCCCTACAGCCGTTTTAAGGACGAGCCTCTGCGGGTCGCGCTTACTAGCGAACCGGCAACGATAGATGCAATCCGAGAAATGTACCTGGATGATTACGGCGCGGACATACGCACGAGCGATCTGCGCCAAGTGATGAACCGGGCGCTCTTCGGCAAGCCCTCGGAGAGCAAACCCGGCGAGATCGAGCTGATGAAAGGCGGCTACGAGTTGATCGTCCGTGCCGTTGTGTACGACAAACGCGATTCGGTGGACTTCGCCCAGTTCGTCGTCGGCGGCACCACCTTCGGCCTCATGGGGACCGACGGCCAGGGGCGCGACCTAGCCCAAGGCTTGATGTTCGGCCTGCCTGTCGCGCTTATCATCGGCCTCATCGCCGCCATCATGACAACGTTTATAGGCGCAGGGCTCGGCATCATTGGCGGATACATGGGCGGCAAGACGGACATGGTCATCCAGCGCTTCGCCGATATCGTCAACAACGTGCCTCTTTTACCGCTGCTCATCTTCTTCGTCTTCATCGTCGGGTCGCACCTCTACCTCATCCTCCTCTTCCTCGTCGCCTTCAGCTGGCCGGGTCTGACTATTCTCCTCCGCTCCATGGTCCTCCAGATACGCTCAGGCCAGCTCATAGAGTCGTCCATCGCGATGGGCGCGTCGAAGTGGCGCATCATGTACCGTCACATCTTCCCGCAGATGGCCCCCTTCATCATTTCCCAGCTCATCTTCCTCGTCCCAGCCGCCATCCTCGCCGAAGCCGGCCTCAGCTTCCTGGGCCTTGGCGACCCTTCCATCCCCACCTGGGGCCAAATCCTGGAGAACGGCTTTAGGACAGGCGCTGTCTACCTTGGCTATTGGTGGTGGGTTATCCCGCCGGGGGTGCTCATCATCATCACAGCGGTGACCTTTATGCTCATCGCCCTGGGCCTTGAGCCCGTTGTAAACCCCAAGCTGCGGCGGGTGCGCTGATGCCCTTCCTTGACGTCCGCGACCTAACGCTGCACTACGCCACCCCTCGCGGGCCGGTGCGCGCCGTTGACGGCGTCTCCTTCGCCATCGAGCACCCCGGCGAGGCAGTCGCAGTCGTCGGCGAGTCAGGGAGCGGCAAGACGAGCCTCGCTGCCGCGATCATGCGCCTGCTGCCGTCCAACGTGGCCGCCTACACAGGCCAGGTATGGCTCGACGGGCGCGACCTTATGCCGCTGGCGAAAGAAGAGTTCCGCAAGAGCGTGCGCTGGCGAGAGATCGCGATGGTTCCCCAGGGCGCGCTCAACACCCTGAACCCCGTGATGCGCATCGGCAAGCAAGTAACCGAACGGCCGCTTCTCGAAAAGACGATGACGAAGGCAGAGGTCGCTTCACGTGCGCAAAGCCTCCTTGAAATGGTGGGCCTGCCTAAAGAGGTCCTCGACCGCTATCCGCACGAACTTAGCGGCGGCATGAAACAGCGCGTCGCCATCGCCATGGCCCTCGTCATGTCACCAAAGCTCCTCATCCTCGACGAGCCGACCTCGGCGCTGGACGTGAGCGTTCAAGCCCAGGTGATGAATCTCCTCAAGACGCTCAAACGCGACCAGGGCCTGACGATGCTCTTCATTACCCATGACATCGCCCTTGCCAGCGACCTTTGCGACCGCATCGTCGTCGCCTATGGCGGTGAGCACGTGGAGACGGGCGGCTCGGAAGGCGTCCTGCTGCGCCCCAAACATCCATATACGGAAAAGCTCATCGCAAGCGTGCCGAAATTAAAAGAGGCGGCGCAGCCGGAGTTTCTCCCCGGCGCGCCGCCTGACCTTGTCTCGCCGCCTTCAGGCTGCCGCTTCGCCCCTCGCTGCCCTCGCGTCTTCGCCGCCTGCGCCAAGCCCCCACCTGCCTTCACCATCAGCGAAGGGCATGTGGCGCGCTGCTGGCTGTATCAGACCTGACGTTCCAGCCTCACCGCCGCAAAATCCGGCACACGCTGCGCCGAGAGGAACCAGTCCTTCACATAGGGCTTCACCAGGTAGTAGTTACGGAAGTAGTAGACAGGGATTGCCCCTGCGTCCGCAAGGAAAAGTCGGTCGGCTTCACGATACTTCGCGAGTCGCGCCGTCTCACTCTGCTCGGTGCGCGCATCTTCCAGCAGCCGGTCGAACTGGCCGTTGGTGTATGCGCCGATGTTGTTCACCGCGGCGCTGTGGAAGAGCACATCGAGGAAGTTGTGGGGGTCAGGATAGTCGGCCACCCAGCCATACTCAAAGAGGTGCCCGCCATTTTGGCTGAGGATCCGCGCCCGGTTGGTGT
Organism: Thermoflexus hugenholtzii JAD2; assembly: GCA_945861815.1. Taxonomy (GTDB): domain Bacteria; phylum Chloroflexota; class Dehalococcoidia; order SHYB01; family SHYB01; genus VGPF01. Next base: position 730 of record CAMAVV010000154.1, on the reverse strand, counting down.
TGCCCGACACCAACTGGAACTGCACCTTTACGCCGAGGTTCGCCTCCCACTGCTTGCCCATCTCCTCCAGAATCTCCAGGCCGCTAAAGCCAGAGACCTGGAAGAGCACAGAGTCCACTTTGAGGTTCTTGGCCGCAAGCGCCTGCGTCCACAGCGTCTTCGCCTGGGCGGGGTCATAGCCGCTTGGCGCGAGCTGCGGGTCAAACCCCGGTATGCCGATCGGCAAAACTCCCGTCGCTTTCGGGACAGTGCTAAAGACTAAATCCTTGATGATCTTGTCGCGGTCGATAGCCATGGCAAAGGCGCGGCGGGCGCGGGCGTCGTCGAAGGGCGGCAGTTTGTTGTTGAAGCCGACGTAATAGAGTCCCAGTTCAGGGCTGATGCTCAACTGGCTGCGTAGCGGGCTTGATGCCTGCTGTGCCTGCTGAGCTTGCTCTCCAGCGATGGCCGCCACATCCACGTCCCCTGCCTCGAACATCGTCTGCCCGTTGCCGCCTGCGTTCCAGACCACGATGTACTGCGTCTTAGCCACCGCCCTGTAATAGAGGTCGTTGCGCTCCAAGACCATCACAACGCCTACATCCCATCCTTTGATTTTAAAGGGGCCTGTGCCGTCGGGCTTGAGGAACCAGAGGCGACCGTCCTTCTCTATATTGTCCCGGTTCACGACATAGCTTGTCGGATGTGTCAGCTTCGCAAGGAAGTATGGCACCGGAGTTCTGATGCGGAT
>CAMAVV010000153.1 GCA_945861815.1 Thermoflexus hugenholtzii JAD2 | reverse complement strand
GTCAAGTCGGCAAGTTTGTGGCGCACCAGCGGGTCCTCTATTGGAGACCTGCCGTTGATCTTCAACTGCCGCAACGCCTCCATCGCGTCATCCATCGTCCTCCGCATCCCTGCGGAAACGCCGATCATCGAGCGCTCGAAGTCGAGCGTCGTCGTCGCAACATACCAGCCTCGGTTCGCATCGCCGAGCATATTTCGCTTGGGCACGCGCACGTCCGTGAAGAACACCTGGTTGAAGCCGTGGCTGCCGGCCATATTGATGAGGGGCCGTATCTCGATGCCAGGCGTCTTCATGTCCAGCAGGAAATAGCTGATGCCCTTGTGCTTTGGCGCGTTGGAGTCTGTGCGCGTCAGGATATGTATCCAGTTAGACTTATGCGCCAGGGTAGTCCATATCTTGGAGCCGTTGATCACATAGTCGTCGCCGTCCGCCACCGCCCGCGTCTGCAGCGAGGCAAGGTCTGAGCCTGAGCCTGGTTCGCTGAATCCCTGGCACCACACCACTTCGCCCCGGGCAATCTTGCCCAGGTGCTCCGTCTTCTGCTCCTCCGTCCCATGTATCATGATGCACGGGCCGATAAGTCCTATGCCCTGGCCATCCCGTCCCGGCGCGCGGTGATAGGCCATCTCCTCGCTCATCACCAGCTGCTTAAGCACGTCGGCGCCGTACCCGCCATATTTCTTTGGCCACGCCAGCGCGAGCCAGTTCTTCGAGATGAGCCGCTTGCGCATATGCAGCTCGAGTTCGACCTCCTCCGGGCTGCCCGAATCGTCCATGAACCCGATCCAGTCTTTCGGCAGCTCCTGCTTCAAGAAGGTCCGAACTTCCTGGCGAAATGCTTCGTCTTCAGTCCGGAGGCGGAATTCCATACATGCTCCCTTTTCTTGAAAAACCGAGGGTTAGCGTAGATTTTCGGAAAGTGCCTGTCAAGGGAAACGACCGCGACAACGGCGCTTCGTGTTCGCCTTGCCTTTCACATCACCATGCTCTATAGTGAACGCCACTGCGCGGTTCGCCAGAGGCGAACTACTCCGCTAGGCGGAGTCCGCGATTAGGCCAGGGGACCACTCCGGGGCATGAAGGCTGAGCTCCTACACATAGGCTTCGACAATGTCGTAGCCGCAAAGCGGTTGGTTGCCATCCTTCCCGGTGCCTCCGGCGCGCGCGGCGCCTTTTCCTCGCCCACCCACCGGATGATCAGCAGCGCCAAGGACCGCGGCCAGCTCCTCGATATGACCAACGGCCGCCGCACCAAAGCCGTCCTCGTCACGGACTCCGGCCACGTGATGCTCTCCGCGATCTCTCCCCGCACCATCGTGGGACGCCTCCTTACCGACCGAAATGGCGTCCGCGCCCTCGCCGCCTGGGCGGCAAAAGACGACGCCGAGGACTAACCCAGAGTGCACTCCTTCCTTCGCCGTACTCCTGTCCTCGTCGTGCTTTCCGGCCCTTCAGGCGTTGGCAAAGACGCCATGCTCAACAAGATGCGCCTCATGGACATGCCCATGCATTTCACCGTCACGGCCACCACGCGCCAGAAACGCCAAAACGAGACAGAAGGCATCGACTACCACTTTCTCTCGAAAGAAACCTTCGAAGAGATGCTCGAGCGAAGCGAGTTCCTGGAGTCTGCCAACGTCTATGGCAATTGGTATGGCGTGCCCAAGTCACAGGTGCAGAACGCTCTTTCCGGCGGCAAAGACGTCATCATCAAGGCCGATGTTCAGGGCGCCGCAACCATCAAAAAGGCCGTTCCTCAGGCCATCATGGTCTTCGTCGCGCCGCCCTCCCTGCCGGAACTGGAACGCCGCCTCCGCTGGCGCATGACTGAGTCCGACACGAGCTTGCGGACACGGCTCGATACGGCGCGGCAGGAGATGGAACGCATCACCGAGTTTGAGTTCGCCGTGGTGAACGACTCCCTTGACCTGGCCGTTCACGAGCTCATCGCCATCGTCAACGCCGAGCGCTGCCGCATCCCGCCCAAACCCATCCGCCTCTAGGCTAACGCTCTACGGCAGCCCCACGCGCACCTGGCCTCGTTCCCTCCACACCGCCACAAGCCCTTCTTTCTCAAGCCCTTGGACTAAGCCGGCCACCCACTCCCTCTCGCCTGCGCCCTTCTTGACCGCCTTCCCCACCTCCGCCAGCGTCGCGCCACTGCCGTTCGAGAGCGCACGCAGATACTCGACGATGCGCCCCCGATAGTAGCGACGCGACTCCTTGAACGGCTGGCTCTTCACACGCGCCTTTCCCTTTGCGCTCTTCGCAAGGCGTCTGTGAATCGTCGGCGCGGCGCGGCAGTGGCAACGGACGGGACAGACGGCGCAGCGCGGGTCGCGGGAGAGGCAGACCGTCGCCCCTAGCTCCATCACCGCCTGATTCCAATCGTATGCCCGGCGTTCAGGGATCACCGACTGCGCAAGCCTGTCGATCTTCGTCGCCGTCGCCTCCCTGCCGCCGAGAAAGATGCGCGCAAGCACACGCCGCACATTCGTGTCCACCACAGCCCGCTTGCCGTCAAAGGCGAAGCAAGCAATGGCAGCGGCCGTATAGTCGCCAAGGCCCTTGAACGAGCGCAGCTGCTCGAAATCCCTGGGCAGCGCGCCGCCGAACTCTTGCATCACTCGCTTTGCGATCTCGTGCAACTGCACCGCGCGCCTGTTATACCCAAGCCCTGACCACGCGCGGATGACATCCCCCGGCGGCGCGGCAGCGAGACTCGCGAAGTCAGGATACCGTTTCAGCCAATTGAGATATTTCGGTGCAACTCGCTCTGCCTGCGTCTGCTGCAGCATCACCTCAGAAATAAGAATGGCATACGGGTCTCGCGTCTTTCGCCACGGCAAATCTCTTTGGCCCTTTGCATACCACGTCAGCAGCGCGCGGCGAAACGCAGTTTTTTGCTGGGGCTTCACGTTCTGCAGAAATCCTTCTCCAACTGCGCCGTCGTCATATGCAGCAGCACCGGCCTCCCATGCGGGCACGAATGCGGGTTGTCCGCCGACTCCAACAAACGCAGCATCTCCTGCATCTCTTGCGCCGTCAGCGTCTTCCCCGCGCGCACCGCGCCATGGCACGCCACACTCGCGATCAGCCGGTCCTCCCAGTCGTATCCCTTCAGGTCGTCCGACTCCATGTAGTCCAGCACATCCAGCAGCGCCCGCGCAGGCGAAAGCGCGCGCAGCGCCGCCGGCACGCCCCGCACCAGCGCCGTGCGCTCGCCGAACGGCTCCAACTGGAAGCCGTACTCCTTTAGCCGCTCTCCCTGCTCCTCGATGAGCCTCTCTTGCTGCGGCGTGACTTCAACCGTCACCGGCTGCAGCATCCCTTGCACCTTCACATCGCCCGCGCCCTTCGCCCGGCGCAACTGGTCGAACAGGATGCGCTCATGGGCGGTATGCTGGTCGATGAGATACATCCCGTCAGGCCCTTCTGCGACGATAAATGTCTCGCGCAGTTGTCCCAGGACTCGAAGGATCGGCAGCTTCAACTGGCCTTGGACGCCGGCGCTTGTTGGAGCAGCCGCCACCACCGTGGGCACTGCCTCTTGCTGAAGCGCTGTCTTGGCTGGCGGCGCGCCTCGCCATAGTGGCTGAACAGCCCCCGGGGACAGCGGGACCTGCGATGGCGCGACTGGTTGTGTCATGGCAGACGGCACCGGAGCAGGCGCGAGTCCCTGGGCTGGCCTGGCGATACCGCTGGCCGCCAGCGTATTGCGCACCGCATGATGGATCGCCGCGAAGGCGATTCCCTCGTCGCGAAACTTGACCTCCATCTTCGCGGGATGCACGTTCACATCCGTCTCCGAGGGATCGATGGTCAAGTCGAGCGCGGCGATGGGATAGCGGCCGGTCATCAGCAATCCCTGGTAGGCATCGAGGACAGCGTACGCCAGCGTCCTGCTCTGCACCAGCCGCCGGTTCACAAATATCGTGATGTAATTGCGGTTGGCGCGCGTCACTCCTGGCAAGCTGACCATCCCACGCACCGCCAGTTCTACGTCGCCCATCGCCTCGCGGTGCTCCACCGCCAGCATCGCCTCCCCCGCCTCCAGGCCGTACAACCGTGTCAGCGCATCGCGCAGATCGCCGCTTCCCTGGGAGGCAAAGACCCGCCGCCCGTCGACGGTGAGGTTGAAGCGCACCTCCGGATAGGCGAGGGCGTACTGGCTCACCAGCGCGGAGATGCGCCCCGCTTCCGCGGCATTCGACTTGAGAAACTTGAGACGAGCCGGAATGTTGCGGAAGAGATTCTTGACGGTGACCGTCGTCCCCGGCGGCGCGCCTCGCTGCCCCTTCTCCTTCACCTCGCCGTTCACCACGCGCATGAACGTGCCGCCAACGTCGCTTGCCTGGCGCGTCACCAGCGTCACGTCGCCGACTGCGGCGATGCTCGCCAGCGCCTCACCGCGAAAGCCTAGGCTGTGGATGCGCTCCAGGTCGTCGGCAGAGGAAATCTTGCTAGTGGCGTAGCGCTGGAAGGCCAACTCCACTTCGCCCGCCGGGATACCCGCGCCGTCGTCGGCT
>CAMAVV010000152.1 GCA_945861815.1 Thermoflexus hugenholtzii JAD2 | reverse complement strand
ACGGCCTGCCAATCGTCCCGCCGACGCCAGAGCGCGTCGCGCATTTCCTCGACCACGCAGGCCTTGCGCCCGACCAGCTTGTGGGCGAGTACCGCGTGCGCAACCGGGGCATCACCGCGGAGAAGGTGGCGATCAACGCTGTGATGGCGGGCTGCAAGGCCGACTATCTGCCAGTCGTCGTCGCGGCGATAGAGGCCGTCACCGACCCGGCCTTCAGGCTCAACCACATCGCCAGCACATCAAGCCCTTGGCCCGCCTTTATCGTCAACGGGCCTATCACCAAGGCCATCGGCATGAACACCGGCATGTACGTCCTCGGCCCCGGGAATCGCGCCAACGCCACCATCGGCAGGGCCATCAGCCTGGTGTTAGCGAACTGCATGGAGGCGAAGGCCGGCGGCGTTCAGCAGGGCATCATGGGGAACGCGGCGCGCATGGGCGGAATGGTCATCGCGGAGAAGGACGACACCGCCTGGGGGCCGATGTGCGCAGAGCGCGGCTTTGAGGCTGGGGCAAACACCGTGACCGCCGTCAGCATGTGGGAGGGCGGGCCGCAGCAGGTCGTCGCCTTCCCGGCTGAGCACTTTCCCCATGGGAAACAGGCCGAAGCCTTCAGCGCCGTTTTGGCAGAATATTTCTCCGATGGCTATGGGGGCGGCGGCACCGACACGGTCATCCTCTCCCCTATCTGGCAGAAGGTCTATCTCGACGAGGGGTGGAGCCGCGACGACCTGCGCCAATACCTGGAGACCCATGTGCGAACGAGCGTCGGGCGGCTGAAGCGGCGGCGGCGATGGATACCTGGGCCAGGGGAGCAGCCGACAATCGCCGCATCCGCGCCCCTCAAGCCAGGGGACGAGGAGCGCTACTACTACCCGGCGCGAGAGAAGGAGTTCGACGAGGGGAGCGGCTACGAGGACTATTCGTTCCGCACGGCAAAGCGCGACACGAAGGAGCGTTTCCTTTTCGCCGTCGCCGGGGGCGAGGCGGGGCAAGGCCAGCCCTTCGCTTGCATCATCCGCGCCTACGACGCGGGAGAACCGGTGACGAAGCGCATACGCTTGCCGGGAGAAGCTGATGCAAAACCTCGTAGATAGGAAATCTGAAACGGAAATTTTGGCCCTCACCTTTCATTCCTCTCCCCCGCAGTTCCCGCAGACGGGCCTGCTGTCCCGATAGGCTCGGGATCTTCCAGGAGAGGAACAAGAAAAAGAGTTGCTGACAGGAGCGAGCCGATGAAGATACTCAACCCTACGATGAGCTTTGCGCCGGAGAAGGGGAAGCTGGCGCCGCGCATCGAGAGCCTCGAGGGCAAGACTATAGGCTTCCTCTGGAACGCCTACCCTGGAGGCGACCGGCTGTTGAAGCGCGCGGAGGAGATCGTCTCGGCGAAGTATCGCCTCAAGGGAACGACGCACTACACCAAGAGCTACCTGGGCGAACCGGCGAGCAAAGAAATCCTGAAGAGGCTCGCCTCAGACTGCGATGTGGTCTTCACCTCGATAGGGGCTTGAGGGTCGTGCATGTCGGCCCTTGGGGTCGACGCGATAACGCTGGAGGGGGAAGGCATCCCTGTGGCGGCCTTTGCGGTGACGACGCTGGCGCGCAGCATCGGCAAGACGATGGGGCGGCTCCACGGCTTCCCCAACTATCCTTATATCGAGATAGCACCGCCATTTGTGGAGAGCATCCATATCTCCGACGAGGAGTTCGAGGCGAAGACGGTGAAGGCAGTCGCGCAGGCGGAGGAGTTGCTGTTCACAGGAAAGGTGTCATGAGCAAAGAGAAGAGACGCGCCAGCGACTATGCCAATCGCCTGGGGTGCTTCGTCATGCTGCCGGTGGCGCTACCCTTGGCAGTAGTGGGGATGATTGTGCGGGTGATGAAGATCTGAGGGCGAGCAGCCACTCGCCCCTACATACGAATCATCTCCTGCCAATTTCAATCTGTGTTATCGGTGCAATCTGTGGAAAAATCTCTGGCATCTTATCCGATACAATGAAATGGCTATGGCTGAACACGCCCAGGCCCCGAGCGGGCCGATGCCTCCGGAGATGCGCCAGCGCCTCTCTGCCCTGCGCGAGAAGCTCCTCCACCTCCACAAGACGCTGCTGGACGACGAGCGCGCCGTCTACGAGCGCACCTTTGGCCGCATCAAAACGAACGGCGATTTCTTCCGATTGGTTGTCGGCGACCAGTGGTTCGCCTGGCTGCGGCAGGTCTCCGCCCTCATCGTGCGTATCGACGAACTGTTGGAGTCGAAGGAGGAGAACACGGGCGCGGCAGCGCACAAGGTCATCATCTATACACGCTCGCTCTTGACGCCTACGGAAGAGGGCGACGGCTTTGGCAGGAGTTACTTCGTGGCGATACAGCGGGAGCCGCGCGTGGTGCTGGCGCACGCAGAGATCAGACGGTTGCTGGGATAGATTGATAGGGAGAGCAGCCAGTCGCCCCTACAAAAATCGCGTTACCGGCGGGACGCCAACGATGGTGGGCAGGAAGGTGGAGTGGTAGCCGGCGACGCCGCCAGCGACGAGGATGGGCAGACGCGCGGGACGCTCATCTGCTACGCCACCCGTCAGGCATGTCGGCGCATTAAGGCGTGACTCAGCACCGTAAACGGGCTTGAAGTCGACGCGCTTAAAGAGCTCTTCGCGCACCTTGTTCTTATCCCACCCGTGGCTAGCGAATATCTTGGCGTGGATGGGGCAGAGTAGCAGCACCGGCAGGCCACCATCTTGATGATAGGCCGTCGCGTAGCCCTCCACGTACTTCATGCATGCGGCGATGGTGTTGATGAGGTCTTCCGGGTTGACCTTGATGACCCGGTAGAAGATAGGCACAGTGCCGGTGACGGCAAAGAGAGTGACAGCATTCTGCCCTTCTCCCTTGCCCTTCGCTCCCTGCTCCTCAGCAAAGGACTCCCACGGGCTTGCCGCTTCGTTCTCCGCGAAGCAGATGCCCTGCCTCCCAGGCGAGCCGTGAGCGCTTTTGCTCACCTCGCCGGGCTTTGCGCCGCCGATGTTCAACATCACCAGGCGCAGGGCGCGGCCTATGGTGGCGTTGGCGCGGGCGCCTGAGGCAAAGAGGTCGTAGCCGCCGCTGATGCCGAGCTTGTGCGCGATGGGGCCATTGACCACGATCATGGGCGCGTAGGGAGCAGTCCACGGGCCGATGCGATCGAGCTGGAAGTTCGGGTCGGCGACTGCGGAGACAGCGGCGCAGAGGACGGGCATGTAGTCGGGAAGGCAACCGGCCATGACAGCGTTGACGGCAACCTTCTCCACCGTCGCCTTGCCGCGCCTAGGGCCGATAAGGCCCTAGCTGTGGCCGGCAGGGTGGCCTGAGGCGGCTACCATCACCTCCACGCGGTCAGGCGTGGGAGGGATGACGGGAAGGCCATCGGTCCAGCCGCGCTGGTAGAGGTCGTCGAAGGCAGAATCTTGTGAAGTCGAAAGGATATCCACAGATTTCTCAGATGACCACAGATTCAGTTTTTGGTTAGAGATTCAACTATTTTCGTATATGCAGAGTCAGCGAGCTTGATGATGGCGTCTTCCTTTAGCTCTTCGAAGAAGTGGGGGACGACGACCATCTTCAGCCCGGGCCAGCCTTCGGCGGCGGCGGTTGCCTTCGCAAGGCCGTTGAACTCGTCGGTGACGACGCTCACCGTGGGGATGCCTTTCTCTTCGAGTTCGATAGCGTCGTAGACCGTCCAGGGGGAGGTGCCCCAGCATGCGCCAAGGCCAACAACGGCCCACTCAATCTGGCTCTTAAAGGCGCGCCACTTCTCGAGCCTGTCATCTCGGCGCTCGGTGAAGGCTCCACCGACACGGGCGATAGCGGGCAGTTCGTACTCTTGCATCAGCTGCTGCTCGATGCGCGCCATGAACTTGTCGAAGTTGGGCCACTGCTGGCGAAAGCCTCCGCGCGTCCCTCGCAGGTCGCTTTTGCGCGGCGCGATAGCATGGACGACGCCTGGGCCGTCAGAGGTGGGATCGAGGAGGCGGATGGTGGTCACTGCTTATCTGTCCATTCATACATATCGGGGCGCGCTGATTGACAGGAAAAAGTCGTCACCAATATAATCCCTGAGGCCGATGCCTCACACAACTATATATCCGACCCTTTAGGGCCAGTCAAGCCATCGGCCTCCTTATACAAGCCTACACTTTGGAGCAACGCACGATGAAGTACGCCCTTCGCCTGGACGATAAGAGCTTGCCGCATATGATTGAGCGCGCCAAACGCGCCGAGGCGGCAGGCTTCGAGGCTCTCTTTGCAGGCGAACTGGCAGGCACTCCTTATGTGAACTGCGCTGCCGTTGCGGGGCACACCACCAAAATCAAGCTAGGCACGGCTGTGGCCTATGCCTTCGTTCGCAGTCCCATGACCACAGCCCTCACCGCCCTCGACCTGGACCGGCTGACCGATGGCCGCTTCATCTTGGGCCTCAGCACCAGCCTCCCCCGCCTCATCGAAAACTGGCACAACATGCCGTACGGCAAGCCCATACCGCACATCAAG
>CAMAVV010000151.1 GCA_945861815.1 Thermoflexus hugenholtzii JAD2 | reverse complement strand
GAGAACCGTCGCCATGCTGGCGGCCATGCCCACGCAGATGGTGGAGACGTCGCAGCGGAGGAGCTTCATCGTGTCGTAGATGGCGAGGCCGGCGCTGACGGAGCCGCCGGGGCTGTTGATGTACATGCTGATGTCCTTCTCCGGGTCTTCGCGGTCGAGGAAGAGGAGCTGGGCGATGATCAGGTTAGCCACCATATCGTTGATGGGCGTGCCGAGGAAGAGGATGCGCTCGCGAAGGAGGAGGGAGTAGATATCGGAATAGCGCTCGCCGCGGGGCGTTTGTTCGATGACGGTGGGGACGTAGACATTGCTCGGCGTGTGCATGTTGGAAACCTTCCTATGCTGCCCGGTCAGGCTGTTGCCGTTTGCGTCACGATGTCGGTAAGGCGCTCTAACACTTTTCTCTGCTGCAGGGTTCGCTGGATGGACTTTCTGCCGTTCTCGTTGTCGAAGATGCGCTCGAACTGCTTCGTATTCTGCTCGCCGCCCGAGGCGATGAGGCCGTGCAGTTCGCCCTCGATATCCTCTTCCTTGACCTCGATGTGCTCCTGCTTGATGAGTTCGCCCAAGGCCAGTGAGCGCTTGATGCGCTCGTCCGCCATCGGCTTCATCTCTTCCACAAGGGCTTCCTGGCTTTTGCCGATGCTCTTCAGATATTCGTCGAGGCCGATCTTGCTGCGCTGAAGGCGCTCCATCTGCTCCTTGAACATCTCCTCCGCCTCACGCTGGGTGAGGTTGGGCGAGAATTCGAAGGTTGCCTTGGCGACGACTTCATCGATGGCGCGCTCCTTGAGCTTCTCCTTCGCTTCCTTCTCGGCGTTCTCCTTCAGTTGCTTCGTCACGAAGTCGCGAATGGCCTGCATCGAATCATAGCCCTCACCGACGCCCTTGGCGAACTCATCGTCAAAGGCAGGAAGGACCTTGCCCTTCACATCGATGACCGTGACTTTGAAGGAGACGGCCTTGCCTGCGAGGCTCTTCCGGGTGTCAGTGTCGGGGACGGCGATGGAGAAGTCCTTCGTCTCGCCGGCCTTCACGCCGATAAGCTCTTCTGCAAAGCCGGGGACAGGAGTCGTAGAGCCTTCGGTAAGGCGATACTGGGCAGCCTTGTCGGTGCCCAGGGCTTTGCCTTCAGACTCGGCCACCATATCGATGGTCGCCATGTCGCCCATCTGCACCGGGCGGTCAGCCGGTTCCCACGGGGTGTTCTGGAAGCGGATATCCTCAAGCACCTTGGCGATCTGCTCCTCGGTGACCTCAACGGGCTCCGGGGTGAGGCGGATCTCTTTATAGGCACCCAGGTCCACCTTTGGCGTCAGGTCAACGGTGGCCTTCCACTTGATGCTGGGCTCAACGCCTTCAAGGGCCACCTGGGGCACGCCGATGGCCTCCAGCGACTGCTCTTGGATGGCCTTTTGCGTCACCTCGGGTATGAGGTGGTTCACCGCCTCTTCCATGATGGCCGCTTCGCCGACGGACCGGTCGAGCATCGCCTTGGGGGCTTTGCCCTTCCTGAAGCCGGGGATGCGGACGCGCTGGGAGACGTGGTTATAGGCGTGTTCTCTGGCGTGGTCTACTTCAGGCTGCTCTGCCTCGATGTTCAGGACAACTTGACGCCGGGGAAGTTGTTCTACGGTGACTTTCACGAGGGGGTCTCCAGGAACCTAAGTCCAATCATTATACCAGTGCCTCCCTCTTATGGACAACGACAGGCTGGCACTAAACCTTAGATGCATGAAGCCATGCAAAGGAGGCAGGGGGAAGAAGCTTTACAGAATGACGAAGGCTACTGCTGTCTAACCTGTATCCCCAACTCCTTCAACTGTGCCTCACTGGCGGGCGAGGGTGAGCCGGTGAGGAGGTCTGCGGCGCTCTTGCTCTTGGGGTAGGCGATCACTTCGGCGATGCTCTTCTCGCCCGCCAAGATCATGGCCCAGCGATCGATGCCGGAGGCAAATCCGCCGTGTGGCGGAGCGCCGTAGTCGAAGGCCCGCAGCATGTAGCCGAACTTCGCCTCTATCTCGCCTGGGTCCAGGCCAAGGATTCCGAACATCTTTTGTTGGAGTTCGCGCTCGTGGATCCTGATGCTGCCGCCAGCCACCTCGTAGCCGTTGCAGACGAGGTCGTAGGCGAGGGCGCGCACTTTTCCAGGCGCAGAGTCAAGGAGAGGCACATCGGCAAGGTTGGGCGACGTGAATGGGTGGTGCGTCGAGACAAACTTTTTGTCGGTGTCGCTCCACTCAAGCAGGGGCGTATCGACAACAAAGGCGTAGGCGAGGGTTTTAGGGTCGGCGAGCTTCAGGCGGTCGGCAAGCTCGCGGCGGACGCCATCCAGGGAGGCGTTGGTGCTCTTAGCATCGCCCGCTACTATGAGCACCATATCGCCGTGCTTCGCCCCTGCGCGCGCCGCGATGGCCTTCACCTGCTCCAGCGGCAGGTATTTGGCGACAGGCGAGCGCACGTCTTCGGCGTTCAGCGTTTCGATACTGCCCGTCCCTGCAAGCTGCACGCTCACCAGGCCCTTTGCCCCTTTGCTCTTCGCCAGCTCCGTCAGTTCGTCCACCTGCTTGCGCGAATAGCCGGCGCACCCTGGGGCGTTGATCGCCTTGATGATTCCACCAGCCGCCACAGCATTCTTGAAGACCGTGAACTCCGTCTGTTTGACGATGTCTTCGATGTGGTGAAGCTCTAGGCCATAGCGAAGGTCGGGCTTGTCCGAGCCGTAGCGACGCATCGCCTCTTCATAGGTGAGGCGAAGGAAAGGCGACGAGGCCAGCGTGAACTCCGGCGTCACGTTCTTCGCGACGCTGGTGTAGAGCGTTTCGATGAGCTGCAGGATGTCCTCCTGCTCCACAAAGCTCATCTCCAAGTCCAGTTGGGTGAACTCTGGTTGGCGATCGCCGCGAAGGTCCTCGTCGCGGAAGCAGCGGGCGATCTGGTAGTACTTCTCGAAGCCTGCCACCATGAGCATCTGCTTCAGCTGCTGAGGCGATTGCGCCAAGGCGAAGAACTTGCCTGGGTAGACCCGGCTCGGCACGAGGTATTCGCGCGCGCCTTCGGGGGTGCTTTTGAAAAGGATAGGCGTCTCGATGTCGAGGAAGTCGCGCGCGTCGAGGACCTCGCGGATGTGTTTGACGATCTTGTGCCGCAGGATGATGTTGTCACGCATGCGCTGGCGGCGCAGGTCCAGGTAGCGGTACTCCAGGCGCAGCGCATCGTCTACCGGCGACTCCTCATTGATATAGAAGGGAGGCGTCTTTGCCTGGTTGAGGACTTTGACCGAGGAGACCAGAACCTCTATTGCCCCTGTGGGAATCTTTGCATTCTCGGTTCCGGCCGGGCGCTTGTTGACCTTGCCTTTGACCTGGATAACCCATTCGTTGCGCAAGGTACCAGCGATCTCTTTGGTGTCAAGCGCCAGCTCAGGGTTGAAGACGACTTGCGCCTGGCCTGAGCGGTCGCGGAGGTCTATGAAAGTGAGGCCGCCATGGTCCCGGCGGCGGTTCACCCACCCCGCGAGGGTGACTTCGGAGCCGACGTGTTCGGCGCGCAGGTCGCCGCAGTTGTGTGTCTTGAGCAAAGGAGGCCTCCGGAGCGTTCGACGGACAAAGGCAAATCAGGACAAATTATAGGTTTTGGCGATGCTCTTCACAAGGTAAGCCGGCATTCCCGACCGCTCCATGACCACGCTGATGCGGATGCCTTCCCCTGGGCCTTTGACGAGAGCAAACATCGTGGGGCCGCTGCCGGCAAGGTGGATGTGATGCGCGCCAGCCTCGCGGAATCGCTCGCGGTACGACTCGAAGCCGGGGAAGACCTTTGGGGCGACTCGCTCAAAGCCGTTGAAGAGGAGAGCGTCGGTTAAGGGAGACTTGGCTTGCATCGCCGCAAGCATGCGATGCGTCGCCTGGCCGTGCGAGTAGTCGCTGGGCGTGAGTGCGCCATAGAGTCGCGCCGTCTTCTTCTCCAGTTCGATAGGCGGCGTGGTGATGACAAGGGGAAAATCGGGTAGAGGCGGCAGGATGGTGATGCGTTCGCCTCTGCCTTCCGCCAGGGCCGTGCCGCCGGAGATGAAGAAGGGCACGTCCGACCCAAGCTCCGCCGCCATTGCCGAAAGCTCTGCCTTCGGCACAGCCTTGCCCCACAGTGCGCACAGGCCCACAAGCGTCGCGGCGGCGTCGGTGCTGCCACCGCCAAGGCCGGCGGCGATGGGAATGCGCTTTGTGAGGCGGATGCGCGCCCCTGCCTTGATAGCGAGCTTGGACTGGAGGAGCTTTGCCGCCTTTAGCACAAGGTTCTCCTCTGGGGCGATGCCTTCCGCCTCGCTCTCCACGATGAGCGTCGGCGCAGCTCCAAAGGTCAGGTCGTCGGCAAGGTCGATGGTCTGCATCACCGTGGCGATCTCGTGAAAGCCGTCGGCGCGCTTGCCCAGGATTTCCAGGGTTAGGTTGATCTTTGCGTAGGCCTTTAGGCTAAGCATCTATATCCCAAGCCCGCTCTCCTCGAAGATTCCGGTCTGCCGGAACCACCGTGGGAGAGAATAAAAGAGAGGGGGCAAGAAATCTAACCAATTTTGGCCTTCTTGAGCGCCTCGTAGACTGCGCCCCATTCCTCCAAGGATAGCGTCT
>CAMAVV010000150.1 GCA_945861815.1 Thermoflexus hugenholtzii JAD2 | reverse complement strand
TCGGTTTCTCGTCTCGTGCCATTGCCGGTCCTCCTGGAGAGCTATAGCCTCTCGGCTACTCGCAGCTTTGCGCGCCGGCTGCGCGGAGTCCGCTCGATCTCTTCTTCGCTTGGCGTCACAACACTGCGCGTGATGATGCGTAGCGCAGGGATGCGCTCCGTCGATGCAAGTGGCATCTCGGCGTTGTACACCGTGCTCGATGCCTCTTGGCGCATCCAGTTCTTGACGATCCGGTCTTCCAGCGAGTGAAAACTTACGACGGCGATGCGCCCGCCCTTGCCTAGGATCTCCAACGCCTGCTGCAACGCGCGTTCCAGGTTCCGCAGCTCGTCGTTCACGCAGATGCGGATAGCCTGGAAAACTCTGGTCGCGGGATGCACCCGCTGGCGGGGCAGGCGCAACGCCCGCTCCACGATCTTCGCCAGTTGGCCTGTCGTCTTCACCGGGCGCGCCTCCGCGATTCGCCGTGCGATCACCCGGCTCTTGCGCTCCTCGCCGTAGGCCCAGATCACCCGCGCAAGCTCCTCCACAGGGTAAGTGTTCACCACGTCCGCCGCGGTGAGTGCCTGGCGCTCGCTCAGGCGCATATCTAATTGCTCGTCGCGCTGAAAGCTAAAGCCACGCGACGGCTCGTCGAGCTGCATAGAAGAGAGGCCAAGGTCGAAGTAGACGCCGTGCACCTTGGCAAAGCCGTGGGCCAGGCAGATGGCCTTGAGATTGCCGAAATTGTCGTTCACAAGGGCGCAGCCGCCCTCGAACCGGTGCAGCCGCCGCTCGGCGATGCGGATAGCGCGAGGATCGGCGTCGATGCCGAGCAGCCTGCCGCCTGGGGACGCCGCCTCCAGCACCGCCTCCGCGTGCCCGCCTGCACCAAGCGTGCAGTCCACATACAGGCCGCCTGGCTTCACCGCCAGCCCGCTCACAATTTCGTCGAGCATCACTGGGGTGTGCGCCACGGGAGTGCTGGTGCCTTTCATGGCTTGGTGACCAGCCTCTCGGCAAGCTCGGCGGGATCGCCGATCTTCGCCTTGCGCTCTTGCCAGCCCGTCGCCGACCAGATTTCAAAGTAGTCGTCGCTGCCTGCCATCACGATGTCGTCTGCAATGTGCGCATGCTCGCGCAATGGCGGCGGAACAACCGTGCGCCCTTGCCCGTCCACACGTCCTTCAAAAGCGCCAGCCAGCATGTGCCTGCGGATGTCCCGGGCCGTGCGGTCGAAGATGCTGAGCTTCTTCACCTCGGCAATCACATTGGCCCACGCCGCGTTCGTGTAAACTGTGATGCACCCTTCGAAGCCGGCTGCCATCACAAACCCGTCTTTTACCTCATCACGAAATGCGCGAGGCACAATGATTCTTCCTTGCGGGTCGATCTTTCCGTCGAATGTGCCAAGGAAGCTCACGGGCTCTCCTAAACTCACCAACAAGCATCATATCTATGGAATTTTGAACCAGTCTACCTCCGTCACAAACCAGTGTCAATAGGTTTTGGAATGAGTTTTGGAAATTCATATTTTTGGTTTTGTATGGGTATTTCGACTCTGGAGCGTTACATGAAAATAGATTCATGAGTCACAAGAAAACAGCGGCGATGGGCGGCGTGCGCGCAGCAGCTGCCACCGAAATCACACACTCGGCTTGCTGCCGCCCTTCTTGTCCCTCTCCCAGTCCTTCAGTGGAAGGACGCCCGCGGAGAGGGATTTAGGTCGAGGGCTGCCGAGATCTGCCTCAGGCCGTATCTGTCTTCAGGCCGTATCCTCGGCCCTCGGCCCTCGGCCCCGTATGTGTCCTCACTCCGTATGTGTCCTCACTCCGTATGTGTCTTCACTCCGTATGTGTCTTCACTCCGTATGCGGCATCGGAGCGGCATCGGGAGAGAGAGCCTGCCCTGAGCGTAGTCGAATGGGTCTCTTCTTTCCTGACTTCCTGACTTCCGACGCATCGCCCAGTGGTGAATCTAGGAGAGCGCAGCTTCTGAGCATCAACGGTAAAATGGAGCGCGCCTGTGGACAGCGATGCTTCGCAATACCCAAAACGACGTATTAACCCAGTGCGCGAACGTCCTTTCGCCAGAGTCCCATGGCCGCCACATACAGGAGCAGCACGACCCCCATGCCAAGGAAGGCCACCTGCACGCCCTGCGCGTCAACCACATGTCCCATCGCGAGTGTGGTGAATCCGGGGATGCTGTAACTGACTAGATGGAAGCTCAGGATCCGCCCGCGATAGGCGTCTTCGACGTTCGACTGCATCATGATCGCGACAGACGTCGTGAAGATCGCCTGAGAGATGCCGATCAAGATGAAGACCGGCACGCCGATCGAGAAGCTGGGAACGTATGCGAGTGCAACAAGGAGCAGCGCCCACATGGCCGCTCCCCATACCAAAAGGCTCCCCTTCCGCCGAAAACTGGAGAGCGCGGCCATCGCGACGCTGCCGAGGATTGCGCCAAGCCCCATGAGGCTCACGATGAATCCGAGGGTGCGTTCATCGCCATCCAGTCGCCTCACGGCAAAAGGAGACAACATGTCGCGGAAGGGCGAGGCAATCATGAGCGAGCCTGTGCTGAAAACATAGAGCCAAAAGAGCGGCTTGACCCTGTAAAGATAGCGCATCCCCTCTATGATTGAGCGCAGCGGCGACTCCCGCTTGATGGCGCCCTGGTGAGATACCTTCGGCACCACAAAGGTCAGCGTCGCGATGGAGACGGCATAGGCGAACACCGAGAGGAAGTAGGCAGGCCCGATACCGGCGAAGTTGATGACCAAGCCGCCGATAGCAGGCGCAAAAAGCCGCATGCCGCTCATCAAGCCCCCGTTGATCGCCAGCGCATTGGCCAGGTGCTTGGGGCCCACGATAGCAAAGACCATCGACTGGCGGGCAGGCATATGGAGGCTCGTCGCTGCGCCGGTCACAAGCGCCAGCAGCGCCAGGTGCCATATCTCCACGACGTTCATGATGACCAGCACGCCGATGACCGCAGATGCGGTAAAGGAAACCATCTGCGTCCAAACCATCGTCTTCTTCCGGTCGAACCGATCGGCGATGACACCGCCAAGGGGCGCGCCGATCCCCTGTGCCACCGCCGACACGAGGACCACCAGGCCAAGTTCAGCCGCCGATTCGTGCAAGCTGTAGGCGAGCCACGCCCTCACCAGCTCTTGATTCTGAAAGCCAAAACTCGACCCTACAAAGCTGATGACATAGCGGCGGTAGACGGGAATTTCAAAGGCAGGGAAGATACGGAATCCCAAGCGCCTCCCACGGGCATCTGTGGTGCTGCCGGCCTCTGAATCCTTGGGACCGACATCCTGTGCAGACACGTGAAAGGTGGCTCCTCACTGGCCGAGAGTCTATCACAGCAAAACGTCGGCTCATCTCACGCGAGTCCCATCGCACACCTCACCGCTTCTGTCTCTCTCTTCTCACTCCTCGGGTGTATGAAAAAAGTGTTGCCCATGTGCGTAGTTAATGTGTTACCTGTGTCCCTAGTTGCACAGCCTCGACCCTTTTCTTTTCCTCCACATCGCCTCCTCCCTGCTCCTTCTGACCCTCACCAAATCTGTGTCATCTGTGCCATCTGTGGCTAATCTCTTCTCCTCCTTCCCACTTGACAACGCTAGTCATACTATACATTGAAGGGTACAGACGGTCTAAAGTGCGCTGGCTCCTCTGGGCCCAGAGGCATAACCGGCGCACCAAACAAACGGCGCAGGCAAAGGAGGATCGATCCATAGGGCGGGCTATACACCCGCACGTTCATCTCGCGCCCAGCGGGTCACGATGATGAACTCGGATGCAAATCCGAAATGCAGAGGGCACGCGGCGCGCGCCCTCTGCATAATACCCGTAGGCTCACATGCGAGATTGGCAGGCTGACGTTAGTCGCCTTGGGACCGTGGGCCACCCCGTCTTCGGATGGGACCCAGTCCTTCTTCGGAAGGATGCTACATTCTCGCACCACCACCTGGAATGTCCTCTCGCGAAAGGACCGCCGTCCGACCGCCTGTACCCTCCATCCCCATTCCCGCAAACCCCAACCAAAGGAGCCACCAACAACCAACCACAACCCAGTGTGAACCCATCACCCCAGCCTGCGAATATCCTTTCGCCAGAGGGCCATGAACAGCACAAAGGTCACGATCACCACGCCCATCCCGAGAAAGGTGGTGCGCACGCCTGCCCAGTCCACAACGTGGCCTATTGCAAGGCCAGTGAAGCCGGCGGCGCTGAAGCTCAGGAGATGGAAGCTGAGAAGCCGTCCCCGATAGGCGTCATCGACCGTTCCCTGTATGACGATGCTGAGGATGGTGAAGCTGATTGCCTGCGCGGAACCCAGAATCAACAGAACAGGCACGGCAACGGGAAGGCTTGGCACCTGAGAGAAGACAAGAATCATAGCGCCCCAGACAAGACCGCTGATGATGAGCATGCTCCCTTTGTTCTTACTGCCGGAAGTCGCTGCAAGAATCACGCTGCCGCCAAGAGCGCCAAGGCCAAGAAGACTGAGAAGGTTCCCATAGGTGCCCGGGCCGCCCTCAAGCTCTTCGATGGCAAACGGCGACATGTTTTCCCTGAAAGGAGCGCCCATCATGATGACACCGGCGCTCAAGACATACAGCCAGAACAGGGGCCTCCTGCGATAGATATACTTTGCCCCTTCCACCAGGGA
>CAMAVV010000149.1 GCA_945861815.1 Thermoflexus hugenholtzii JAD2 | reverse complement strand
CATCAGCATCTCCTTGGCTCGGTTCATGCCGATAAGGAAGGGCCATATAAGCGCGCCGCCATCGCCGGCAACAAGGCCAATCTTCACGTGGGTATCGCCGATGCGGGCAGTCTCAGACATGATGGTGATGTCGCACATGAGGGCAAGGCTGGAACCTAGGCCGACGGCATCGCCGTTGATAGCGCCGATGATAGGGACTTCAAGGTTGAGGAAGTTATGGATGAGCCATTTGGCGTTGCGGAGGATGTTTCCCAGGGGTTTGGCCTCCGCGGGATTGTCGTTGCGGCTGGCCATATGCTTCACATCGGCGCCTGCGCAGAAGGCCCGGTTGCCCGCGCCAGTGAGGACGGCGCAGCGGACGCGGTCATCATGGTTGAGGAGAACAAAGACTTCTTCTAAAGCCGAATGGAGATCTGTGGTGATGGAGTTCATGCGCTCCGGGCGATTGATGGTAATGGTAGCGATCTTGTCATGGACGTGGACGACCAGGCTCGCCTCTGCGAGGCGGGAATAATCAACCATGGAACCCTCCCGGAGAAAGTGGCAACAGTATAACCGCCGTTCGATGCACATGATACCGCCGTTGCAGTGGTTGTCCATGCCGTGATGGGGGTAGCTTGGAGCAGAGGCGATGCGTCGTTGACACGAATAAGCGGGGCGTTACAATTCGGCCTGATGCTGGACGCCTCCCTGAGGGCCAGCGAAGGCGATCTACGGACACTCCAAAGGACTCATCACCGTCTGCAACAACTCCTTCCGCATCCGGCGGCTTCGGCGGCCGCACCTTCCGTTCGCTTCGTCACCGCGACTTCCGCGTCCTCTGGGTCGGCATCCTCATCATCAGCTCAGGCCAATGGCTGGAACAGGTGGCCATCTCCTGGCAGGTGGTGAAGCTGACATCCGAGTTCTACTGGGTGGGCGTTATAGCGGCGGCTCGGGCTGTGCCCACACTCCTTCTCACGCCCATCGGCGGCGTCCTTGCCGATAGGTATGACCGGACGCGCGTCCTGGCGCTCAGCCAGCTTGGTTCGGCCTTGTGCGCGGGCGTACTGGCAAGCCTCAGCTTCACTCATTCCTTGGCCTTGTGGCATCTCATCGCCCTTTCTGCCGGATTTGGAGCGATGTGGGCGGTGAACAACCCGAACCGGCACGCGCTCATCCCGCACCTTGTGCCCCGGGAAGACCTGATGAATGCCATCGCGCTGAACTCAACGGGATTCAATCTCACCAGGACCCTGGGGCCTGTCATAGGCGGGGCGATGCTCGCTGTAGCGGGCTTTTCATGGGTCTTCGCGATGGTCTTCGCCATCTACCTATTGGTGATGCTGACGACGCTTAATATCCGGACTCACACGGCAACGACGACGGCCATCACGCAATCCGTAGCGCAAAACCTGATGGCGGGCCTGCAGTATGTGCGCAAGAATAGGACGGTTGCGACCCTGGTAGTGATGGGATGGTTCGTGGTCATCATCGGCATGCCGTATTTCACGCTGCTGGCGCTCTTTGCGCGGGATATCTACCACGTGAGCGAACGGGGCTATGGCTTGCTTCTCGGATGCACAGGGGTCGGCTCCATCGCAGCCTCGGTTTTTCTCGCAAGCCGGGCGCAGGTGCGCAATCCGGGAACGCTGCAGATCATCATCGGGCTGGCCTTAGGGATAGGCATCATCCTCTTTGGACTCGCGCCCAGTTTCACGCTTGCCATCCCCGGCCTCATCCTGGCTGGGGCCGCGAGCATGATGTACCTTTCAGTGAACAACACGATATTGCAAATGATCCTGCCCGATTCTGTGCGCGGGCGCGTGATGGGCCTGATGATGATGCAGTTTGGCCTCATGCCCCTTGGCACGCTGCTCGCCACGTCCATCGCCGATGGAATAGGCCTCCAGGCCACGGTGATCGCCATGGGCTCGACACTGGCGGCGGTGGCGCTTATCGCCATGCACTTCCTTCGCGACTTTAGGAAGTTGGACCTGTACGCGAAGCAGCCGGAGGTGGAGACAATGTTGGCGGGCAAAGGGCCAGTGGGTACGTGAGCGTGCGAGAGCGGGAAGCTCCCAGTGTTACTTCTTCGGCTTTTTGCGTCTGGCCGGAGTAGCCTTCGACCTTTTTGCTTTAGCTGGTTTTGCAACCTTTTTTGGCTGTGCCGTGGCCTTGCGAGCAGGTTTCTTGGCTTTTCGGGCAGGCTTCAGAGCAGTCCCTCTGGGAGATTTTTTGGCAGCGGGCTTCTGCTTCTTCCCGGTCGTGATTTTGCCGTCTTTCTCTATGGGCGTCTCATCGAGGTTGCCCCATTCGCTGAAGGAGGCATCGTAGACGGCGACCTCGTCGTAACCCAGGAGCTTGAGAACAAATGCCGTATGGGATGCACGCACGCCAGCCTGGCAGTAGGTAGTGACTTTTTTGTTGGGCGTCACTCCTGCTTGCCACAGGATTTGTTGCAACTCGGAGGCGGGTTTAAAGGTGCGCTGTGCATCGCTTGTAACGAAGTTCTTCCATTCAACGTGGACAGCGCCAGGGATACGACCGCTGCGCTTGTTGCCGCGTGTCTCCGTGCCGTTCCACTCTGCATCGGAGCGCACGTCGAGCAGCAAAGGTTCCTTCGCGGCAATTGCTTTCTCGATATCGTCCACATAGGCGATGAGCGCAGGGCGCTCGATGGCGGTGAAGGTTGTCCGAGGATAGGAGGGCACGTCCAGAGAGACGGGCCGTTTTTCCAAGACCCACTTGTTCCAGCCGCCGTTGAGGAGCTTGCAGTTGGGGCGGCCGTAATAGCTCATCGCCCACCAGAGGCGCGCGGCGTTGTGGCCGCCGTCTGCATCGTAGGCGATAACGAGACTTTCGTTGCCGATGCCGAGGCTGGACATGAGGGCCTCGAACTTCTCTTTGGGCATGACGTACTTGGGCTCGTCCGGGTCTTTGATGTAGTTGGCCTTCTCGGCCGCTCCAGGGTGAAGGGCTCCTTGGATATGGGCGCGAAGATAGGCCTCCCGGCTGCCC
This sequence comes from Thermoflexus hugenholtzii JAD2, assembly GCA_945861815.1. GTDB lineage: Bacteria > Chloroflexota > Dehalococcoidia > SHYB01 > SHYB01 > VGPF01. The sequence continues at coordinate 1,703 of CAMAVV010000149.1, read as the reverse complement.
ATGTCCACGATGCGGATGTCGCGGCGCTGAAGGCGTTCGGCGAGCCACTGGGTCTCGATAAGCATGTCGCTATTGACGTAGCCGGCGGGAGTGGTGGTCATAGTGGCCTCGGGGAAGTGAGGGTGGGTTATTCGGTCGCGCCCATCTGGCGAAGGAGGTTGGCGGCGCCCTGCTGGTCCCGGGAGATGGCGAGGCCAAGAGGCGTCAACCCTTTGTTCTCCCGGGCGTTGATATCGGCGCTAGCGCCAAGAAGGCCAAGGATAAGAGCCTCGGAGCCGCTGAAGGCAGCGATGTGAAGAGGCGTGTTGCCGCCGGAGTCTTTGGCGTTAAGTGGCGCGCCGCGAGAGATAAGGAGATAGGCGATAGGCAGTTCGTTGCCGTGGCGGTTCATCTTGCCGGCGATGGTGGCATGAAGAGCCGTGTTTTGCTGGGGGCTGCGGGAGATGGCGGAGACATCGGCGTCATGAGTGAGAAGTGTCCAGACGGCCTGGCGCTGGCCAAAAAAGGCGGCGAAGCCCAGGGGTGCCCATCCATCGACGCTATAGCTGTTTACCATAGACGGCTTGTGGTGGGCATAGGCGTGGATGCGCTCGATCATGCCAAGGCAGGAGGCGGAGAAGATATCGATCTGCGCGCCGCTGGCGAGGAGAAGGTCGGCGATCTCCTTGCGCTGGTAGTAGAGGGCCATCATAAGGGGAGAGATGCCGCCGGTGAGGGGCTCGTTGACAGCGTCGGAGCGCGAGAGGAGGATGGCCCGCAGGGCTGCGAGGTTGTTATTCTTGATGGTTTCCAGGACTTGTTCAGCTGTTGCTTGCATCATGCACTTCCAACGGGCAGCCTTTTTTCCTGGGTGGCCGTCCTTCCACTGGGTGACCGGACGGTCGCCTTTGCAGAAGCATGCATCTCCTTGCGAATCAGGTCGAAGTCCTCTTTGGGCAGGACGTGGACGTTTCCTTGAAAGGCTAGACGCCAGTGCTGGGTAGGCCATTTTTTCGTGTACGTCATCTGCCGGGCCATGACGTCAGATGGAAGGAACTGTAGCGGGTCGAGAATGATGTCCGGTTTTATCTTGAAGCGGTAAGGATAGTCTTCGCCCGCCTTCTTGGATGCCCAGAGCGGCGTGTGGTCTTCGAAGAAGCGCGACGTGGCCTGAGCGGTGCCACCGAACTTTTGGATGCCCGTGAGGTAGAAGACGACCTTATCGCCAGGACGCACGCGCTCCGCCTTTTTGTAATGGCGGCTCTTCATCCCTGCGAGTTTGAAGCCTTGCGTGCGTGAGCGCTCGAAATTATCGGCGCCGCTGACAAGCATCCAATGGGTCGGCTCGGCCATCGTTTCTCCTTGGTGGATGAACCTGGGCCTTCGTTATAATGGGACGGCTCCATTGTAGCCCAGTATGTAATCCTGTCCAATCATGACACCCGAGGAGTTCTATGTCCGGCCCGCTCGCAGGCCTTGTTGTGCTCGACCTGACACGCATCTTGGCTGGTCCCTTTTGCGGCATGACCCTTGGCGACCTTGGCGCTGAGGTCATCAAGATCGAGCATCCGCTCGGCGGCGATCCGGCGCGCGGCAATGGCCCCTTCATCGGTGAGTTCAGCTCTTATTTCCTGAGCGTCAACCGAGGGAAGAAGGGTGTGACGCTCGACTTGAGCAAGCCCGAGGGGAAAGAACTGCTTCTCAAGCTCGCCAAGAAAGCTGAC
>CAMAVV010000148.1 GCA_945861815.1 Thermoflexus hugenholtzii JAD2 | reverse complement strand
GCGCGACCGCGACTATGCGCCCACGACAGTGGCCAGGAAGATCGCCGCCATCAAATCCTTCTTCGGCTTTCTCTCCGATGAAGGCGTGGTGAAAGAGGATCCGACGGAGGACCTCGCATCGCCGAAGGTTGGGAGGCCGCTGCCCAAGTATCTGAGTTTTCCTGAAGTGGAAGTGCTCATGGCGCAACCGGCAAAGAAGGGCGCGACGCCTGAGGCCCTCCGCGACCGCGCGCTCCTCCAACTCGTCTATGCCACCGGCATGCGCGTCAGCGAGCTCGTCTCCCTTGACGTCACCTCGATGAACATGGAAGGCGCCCTTGTGCGCTGCATGGGCAAAGGCTCCAAAGAGCGCATCATCCCCGTGCATAGCCAGGCTCTGGATGCCGTGCGCGCCTATCTTGAGCTTGGCCGCCCGACCATGGTGCGCGGCAGCACCGAGCGGGCGCTCTTCGTCAATCAGCGCGGCCAGCGCCTTACGCGCCAGGGCTTCTGGCTCATCCTGAAGCAGTATTCGAAAGGGGCGGGCCTGAAGTCCAAGATCACACCTCATATCCTCCGCCATAGCTTCGCCACCCATATGCTCCGCAACGGCGCGCCTCTGCGCAACGTTCAGGAGCTTTTGGGGCACGCCAACATCTCCACCACCCAGGTCTATACGCACCTGACGAGCGACCACCTTCGGGAGCAGTACGAGAAGGCCCACCCCAGGGCCGTCTAGCCAGAGCGGGAGGCGCCCATGGCCGATCGCGCACGGCGCATCGCTGTTGGAAGCGACGAGCGCACGCCATTGACCGATGCGGTCATCGAAGATCTGAGCAAACGCGGATACGGCGTCGATCTCTTTGGCGCGCTCTCCTCAGGCGATGCGAACTGGCCTGTCGTCGCCCGTGAGGTCGCCGAGCGGGTCGCCACCCGCAAGGGCGGCCAGGGCATCCTCTTCTGTTGGACGGGCACAGGCGTCAGCATGGCCGCCAACAAGGTGCCGGGCGCTCGCGCCGCCCTTTGCGCCGACGCCGAAACGGCTCGCGGCGCGCGGAAGTGGAACGACGCCAACATCTTGTGCATGAGCCTGCGCCTCACCTCGCCGACGGTTGCCAAAGAGGTGCTGGATGCCTGGTTCTCGACTGGCGTAGACGAGAGCGAAGTTCCAAACATCGCGCGCGTCAAAGGCATGGATTCCGCGAAGGGGCGAAGGTAAATAGCCGGTAAAGTCTGCCTGAAATACCTTGTGCCCGCTCCAGGCGTATGCTATACACTAGCGAACCTCGTTAGGCGGACTCATCCTCACACTTTATTTCGGCTATGCGGAAGGCCTACAAGCAGAGACAGGGGAGGTGAGCTATGCCGGTCGTCACGATCAACGGCAGAACGGGCAGTCCCATGCGGGCCGTCGGCCTCGAAGTCGCGCGGCTCCTCAGCGCCGACTACGTCGATTACCAGATCATCGTCGAGGCGGCGAAGCGCGCTGGCACGTCGGTCGAAGCTGTGGTACTGAAAGACGAGCGCGCCGCCAGGGGGAGAGAGCGCCTCGCCAGGTTCTTCAACAACTTCCTCGAGAAGTCGGCGGCGGCCGGCTCGGCGGGCGACCCCTTCCTGGGACCCACGGGCGTGGAGGTGCTCATGAACAAGAGCTTCTCCGAAGCGGGCCAAGCGCCCCAAACGCCCACCGACCAGTTGAACGACGAGCGCTTCATGAAGATTCTTACCACTGTGATTCAAGATGAGGCCAAGACGGGGAATGCCGTCATCATCGGAAGGGGCGGCAATATTATCCTCAAGGACCTCCCGGGCGCGCTCCACATCCATCTCGTCGCCAATGAAGAGACTCGGATAAAGATGGTCATGGCGCGGGACAAGATCAGCGGGGAGGCCGCGATCAAGTTCATCAAGGATGCGGAACTCGGGCGCGAGAACTACTACAAGAAGTTCTTCAAAGCCCGCGCCGAAGACCCGGCCTACTATCACATGTATCTCAACAGCGATAAGCTCGGCCACGAACACTGCGCACGCATCGTCGCCGAGGCGGCGAAAGAGATGGAACGGGGTATATCCCTTTGACTCATGGTATGGATACTCCTACCTCTGGCGGTATGAAGGATTCCGTCGCCATTTCATCAGGAGAATGGTAGAATCGCGGGCATGCGGATTGTATATGTGTCTTGGTTTAGGTGGTCCCCTTGTACACGTATAAGGGGGACTCGCGCGACAACAAACGGTTTCCGGATGAGCCCGGTATTCCAAGAAAGGCTTTGGTATTGATCGGGGCAGCCTTGCTTCCATTCGCTGGTCAATTGCTCGATAGCGTGGTTGAGACGGGCGATCATTGGGGTTCAATCGCAGGCGGCGTGATTGCTGTCGGAACTCTCCTAGTAGTCGGGACAATGAAGGCATTGGAATGGAAGCGCGGACGTAGTGCCGATCTGTTCGACGTGAATGTGACTGGGCCAACAACGGACGGCTTCTTTCACTTAAGTACGAACCTCAAACACGTCGCGGAGGACGATGTGGAGGTATACGTCAACGGACTCACTGGCGTAGTGGATATTCACAAGAACCCATTGCAACCCACTTGGAATCTACCCTGGGGAAAAGACCCAACACATATCAATGAATATCGACGCCTACGGCGCAATGCACCTGACCAAGTGAATCTGGCAAGGGTGCGCACTAAAGAGAGCCGAACCTTGCAGGCATACAGTACAAGCGGTGGCGCACTCGTCCTTACGTTCGATGGCGAAGAAGATCAGGCAGTGTTTTCACTCGTGATACATGGACGAAACATTGGGGCTATCTACATGAACGCTACGTTGGGCTATGACGATGCTGGCAAAGGAATGGTCTTTTCTCAGACAATAACTTCGCGCCAGTCTCCGTCCGACTTGCGCGCTCATGGCCTTCGAGATGAAATCAAGCAATGAACTCTTTGCATTCCAGCGTCTCTGCCTTGAGCAATTTCATGAGCGTGTCCCCCGAAACGAATCTCGACACCTCGAGAAAAACACACAATCAACAGGTGGTATACCATGAGTCAAAGGGATAAGTCCCGATGGAACACTCGCTGGTAAAGGTTTCGTAAAGGCTGTGCCTCCGGCGGCGGGGCGGATTTGCCTTGCGGCCTTTTTGTTGCCGCCCTATAATGAACCTACCCTTCCGCCAGCAGGTCCTTCATGTCGAAACATTCCTCGAAACGCATCGCCGCACGCCAAGCCGAGCTTGCCCGCCACAAGAAGCGGCATATCGCCTTTGCCCCAGACCTGCCGGAGCAGGATGCGGGCGCCCTTGATGGCGAGCCTGCTGCTGCAGCCATAGCTGGCGAAGCAGGCACAGCGCAAACAGGCGGCGACCCAGGCGCGCTGCCTGAATTCGTGGCGCGGGGTCGGGGCCAGCAGCGGTCGCCCTCGGGCCGGTCTGCTTCCAGCAAGCCTGTTGCCGCAAGTCTCTACTTTACCTCCGACCTCAAGCTCATCGGTTTCCTCTCGATTGGCATGGTCATCGCTCTTATCGTCCTCGCCCTCGTCATCGGCGATTAGCCCCGCCATCGGGGCAATCACCAGCGCGTGCCGCTGGCCTTCGCCCCTCTTCCTAATTTTAGTTCTCGCATCCGCGCCTCCTTTGTCTTACCCTTTGCTCCCTGCTCTCTAACGCCAATTTCCTGTAGAATCGACTTCTATGGAACCCGAGAAATCAGTCCATGTGCTTGCCGCCACGCCCGCCAAGCCCGGCGTCTACTTGATGAAGGATGCCAAGGCCCAGGTGCTTTATGTGGGCAAGGCGGCGAACCTTCGCAACCGCCTGCGCTCCTATTTCGGCAATCCCGGTGAGTTTTCCCTGAAGATCGCCGAGTTGATGCCGCGCGTCGACGACTTTGAATACATCGTCACCGACTCAGAGGCCGAGGCGCTGCTGCTGGAAAACACCCTCATCAAGAAGCACAAGCCGCGCTTCAACATCCGCCTCAAGGACGATAAGACCTACCCCTATATCAAGGTCACGCTGACGGAAGATTTCCCTCGCTTAGAAGTGACGCGGCGCGTCTATAACGACGGCAATCGCTACTTCGGCCCCTTCGCCAGCGCAAGCTCCATGCGCAAGACCATGGCGATGCTGAAGCGCCTCTTCCCGTATCGCACCTGCACCAAGGCCATCACCGGCAAAGACCCGCGCCCCTGCCTGGAGTACTACATCCACCGGTGCGTCGCGCCATGCGTGGGGCTGGTGAACAAGGGGCAGTACGCCCAGGTCATCGATCAGACGATGCTATTCCTGGAGGGCAAGCACGAATCGGTGTTGGAGCAGTTGCAAAGAGAGATGGAGCAATCGGCGGAGGAGTTGAAGTTCGAGCGGGCGGCTATCCTGCGGGACCAGATCAAGGCCGTCGAGCGCGTCTCCGAGGAGCAGAAGGCGGTCTCCCTGGAGCGGCAGGACAAGGACATCCTTGCAGTTGCGACCGGGGACGACGAGGCGTGGGTAGAGATTTTCTTCATCCGGCAGGGCAAGCTCACGGGACGCGACAACTTCATCATGGAGGGCACGAAGGGCGAGGCCCCGGGCGATATCCTTTCGGCCTTCGTGAAGCAGTTCTACCCATCGGCCTCCTTCGTGCCGCCTGAGGTTCTCTTGCAGCATGAGCCGCCGGACACCGCCGAGATGGAGACTCTTATTTCGGAGCGGCGGGGCAAGCCGTCGCACATCAGGGTTCCGGCGCGCGGCGCATCGAAGAAGCTGATCGAGATGGTGGCGCGGAATGCGAAGGAGGGCCTG
>CAMAVV010000147.1 GCA_945861815.1 Thermoflexus hugenholtzii JAD2 | reverse complement strand
TGGGCTTAGGGTGAGGTTGCAGTTGAGGCAGGAGTAGAGCTCCGGCTGAAAACCAGCGACGACAAGAAGCTGCATCTCGAAGTGGCGAAGGACGATAGGGACGCTTGCGCCATCGGAGAGGCGGGCGAGGGTATCGCGAAGGAGGAAATAGAGGGCGAGATTTTCGAGGCCTTCACTGCCGAACTGGTCGACAAGCTCGGTGACATAGATGCCGCAGGTGGTGCGCCAGAGGTCGCTGCGGAGGTGAACGTGCGCCGCGATGGTCTCCGCCTGGGAGATGATGTCGAGGCTGCCGCGTCCCTTGGCGATGAGGAGATCGCTGCACATAAGAGGCTCAAGGTGGCCGCCCAGGTGGCTTTTGACGCGGCGCACGCCCTTGGCCACAACGCGTATCTTCCCGTGGTGAGGCGTATACAGCGTCAGTATGCGATCAGCCTCACCGAGGGGGAGGTTCTTAAGGACGATGCCTTGGGTTTTTTGGAATCTAGGGCGGTCCATGGGTGAGGTTCAAGGGTCAGGGATCAAGGATCGAGGAAGTGGATGCTGCCATGCCGAGGTTCATAGGTATTTCCGTTCGATCTCAGCGAAGAAAGCCTTGGATAGGAGCAGGAAGTCTGCTTCGCTCAGCTTGATTTCATCCCCAACTTTGTACTTCAAGACGGATTTTTCGGGAGAGAGCTTGATCGACTTGTCTGCAACCATCCTACTGTTGAGCATCGAGTCGCAGAGAACGCGCACTTCGTTCAGGGGATTGCCGTCTTTCCCTTCAACTCCCCTCAACCTGTGAACGAAGAGGTTATCCAGGACGAGGACCATGTTGTTGAAGAAAGTCGTCTCAAAGGCCTTGAGCGCGGGTTGGGTTTTGGCGGTGGCTGCCAGAGCGCGGTAGGCAGAGATATCCTTCTCGACCTTTGCGCGGCATGCGGCTACATAGCTCTTGGGATAGGTCTTTACGCCAAGCATGGCGTGCCTCCGTGCCCACGTTGCGCTGGCCGCGCGCTGTCCAGATGAAGAGCCTGGGTTGTGCTGGCGCGCTTCAACTGGGCAAGTGTGGTCATGACATCTCCAAACGGCCTTCTAATGCGCGGGAGAGGGTGACTTCGTCGGCATATTCGAGATCGGCGCCGGAGGGGAGGCCACGAGCGATGCGAGTCACGCGAAGGCCCAGGGGCTTGATCTGGCGGTGGACGTAGGAGGCCGTCGCCTCGCCTTCGAGGTTCGGGTTCGTGGCAAGGATGACCTCTTTGAAATCGCCCTTGGCGAGCCTATCGACAAGTTGCTGGAGCTTGAGGTCTCCGGGGCCGATGCCGTTCATGGGAGAGATAGCGCCATGGAGGACTTGGTAGTGGCCCTTGTAGGCGTGGGCACGCTCCAAGGCGAGGATATCGAGAGGCTGTTCAACGACGCAGAGCTTGGTTCGATCACGGGTGTCGTCGGTGCAGAGGGCGCAGGGGTCAACATCGGTGATGTTCTGGCACTGGGCGCAAAAGACCACGGTCTCTTTGACCTTGGCGATGGCGTCGGAGAGGGCGAGGGCCTCTTCCTTAGACGTGCGGATAAGGTGGTAGGCAAGGCGTTGTGCAGTCTTGGGCCCGATGCCAGGGAGCTTGTGCATCTCTTCGATGAGCCGGGCGATGGGCGCTGCGGCAGATAAGTAGTCCACGGCGGCCTACATCAGCCCCGGGATGTTCATGCCTCCGGTGGCTTTCTGGAGGTGTGCCGCGGCTAATTGCCGCGACTTTTCGAGGCCTTCGCTCACCGCCGCCAAAACCAGGTCCTCCAGGGCTTCCACATCATCGGGGCTCACAACCTCTTTCGCGATCTTGATCGATTTCATATGCTGGTCCCCGGTGACGATGACCTTCACGACTCCGCCGCCTGCGCTCGCTTCGGTGGTCAGCGCGCCGAGCTCTCCCTGGGCCTTTTGGATGCGGGCCTGGAGCTGCTGCGCTTGGCGCAGGATATTCTTGTTCATCACGGCTGTGGGCCTCCTCCGACGATTTTCGCGCCCATCTCCTCGACGGCCGCTTTGAGTAGATGGCCGCCTGCGGCGGGACGCTCATCACGGGTGGAGATGACGCACTTGACCTGGGGGCGCTTGCCAAGGACTTTGGCGAAGGACTCTTCCCGGGCGACGCGCGTGCCAGGGTTTGCGCGCTCTTCCTACATTTTAGCGATGAAGAACTGGTTGGGAAAGCCTACCACGACGGTATCGCCTTCCAGGGCCGCGAGCCTGCCGCTGCGGAGAAGGGCATCGAGCTTCATCTTCTGCCCCTTGCCTTTGCAGGCATCGGCGATGGCGCGCCAACTCTCTTTCAGGCGAAGGAAGGGGTCGGGGTTCGTTGAAATCGTCGCGCTTGTTTGCGCCGGGACAGGGGTTGCCGGATATGGCTGGCCTGGGGGCCTGCCATCGGAGCGGACGGGCGGAGGAGAGGGCGCCCGCGCAGGAGGCGGCGGCTGTTGTGCTGGCGGACGGCCAGGAGGGCGATCGCCATAGGGGCGATAGCCCTCAGAGGATGAGGATTGCGGGCGCGGCGGCGCGGCCGGGCGAGGTGACATCGGCGCTGGTTGTGCGGGCGCGGACCGAGGCGCTGCGGCGGGCTGAGGCTCGGCGACGGCGGCGGTTGCCGTTTCGATGAGGGCGACTTCGAGAGGGAGAGGCGAGTTGCCCGTCTGCCGGAGGTCTTGCTGGGCGAAGGTCTTCACGGCGCGCACCACACGCTCGACGGGAACGGCGGCTGTGGCGCTCATGACCTCCTGCTGTTGTTCCGGGGAGAGGTCGACGGTCTCCCTCGCGCCGGACTTCAAGAGGAGAATGGAGCGAAGCTGGAGAAGGACTTCACGGTGGAAAGCGGCGACCTCTAAGCCTTCGTTCATCGCCTCGGTGATTGCGGCTAGGCCGCTGGAGGTATCGCCTGTAAGCGCCGCGATGGCGAGCTTGCGGGCCTGGACTTCGCCGCCGATGCCGAGGAGCTCGCGGATGTCTTGGATATCGAGCCTTTTGGTCTGGCCGATGGCGAGTTGCTCAAGGAGGCCGATGGCGTCGCGAAGGCTGCCGCCAGTGGCGCGGGCGATGGCGGAAAGAGCCTCCGGCGAGACATCGAGGCCTTCGGCCTTAGCGATCAGCGCGAGGCGCTGGGCGACACCGGACATGGGGACGCGGCGGAGGTCGAAGCGCTGACAGCGGGAGACGATGGTAGCCAGGAGCTTTTGCGGATCAGTAGTCGCGAGGATGAAGAGGGTGTGGGGAGGAGGCTCTTCCAGGGTTTTGAGGAGGGCGCTGGCGGCATCCCGGGAGAGCTGATGGACTTCATCGATAAGGTAGACCTTATAGCGGGCCTGGTTAGGGGAGAAGTTGACCTTATCGCGAAGGCTTTGCACGTCATCGATGGAGCGGTTGCTGGCGGCGTCGATCTCGATGAGGTCGAGGGCGCGGCCTTCAGAGATGGAGGTGCACATCTCGCATTCGTTGCAGGGCTCGCCTTTGCCGTTCTTCTGGCAGTTGACGGCCTTGGCGAAGATGCGCCCGAGGCTCGTCTTGCCGGTTCCGCGGGGGCCGCAGAAGAGGTAGGCGTGGGCGACGCGGCCTGCGGCGAGGGCGTTCAGAAGCGTGGTGGTGACGTGTTCCTGGCCGACGACATCGGCGAAGCGCTGGGGACGCCACTTGCGATAGAGGACTTGTGTCGCCATAACCTTAGCTCAACTGCAATCCAATTGTGTTGTTACGAACGGGTGAGGCCGAGGGAAGAGAGGATGGCCTCTTGCCGCGCCCGCATCCGCTTTTCGTCCGTCCGATTCTGATGGTCGTAGCCCAGGAGGTGGAGCAGCCCGTGGACGAGGAGGAAGGCTACTTCACGCTCGATGGAGTGCCCGTATTCGCAGGCTTGGCGCTGAGCTTGCGGGTATGATACCACCACTTGTCCCAATGTGCTGGCGCCTTCTGGCGATGGGGTGAAATCGGCGTCGGATTCGGCGAGGGCGAAGGAGAGGACGTCGGTCGTCTTGTCCTTGCGGCGGTACTGCTTATTGAGCCGGCGCACTTCAGCGTCAGTCGTAATCAGGATGCCGATTTCCTGAGCCTTGTCCACTTTTTCCAACTGAAGGGCGCGCTGGGCGATGCGCCGGAGCCAGGGGCGTGTGATACGGCGGGCGGCGGGCGCCGTTATATCTATATCTATGGCATGTGCTGGTGAGGGCATGTGAGAACTGGCGCATCCTGGGAAGCGTAGGAAGCATTATAGGGCCCCCGCCCCGACATGTTGGTATCATAGGCGGCGCTATGGCAACACCTGCTGGCGGCCTATTGCCCAAAGCCGTCAATTTTCTCAAAGAAAAAGGGCACCTGGTCGCTCTTCTTGCCATCACCGCGCTGGCTTTGTACCTGCGCCTCTACGGCATCGACTGGGACCAGGGCGGCCACTTTCATCCAGACGAACGGGCGATCGTGGATTTTACCCGGAAGATCGCCTTTCCCACGGACGATCCTTCGCTCCTCTTCGATAAAGAGAGCCCGCTGAACCCAAAGTGGTTCAACTATGGCTCCTTGCCCCTCTACCTCTTGCGTTTTGTAAGTTACATCGCGCCGCCGCAGTGGTTTCATGAGGCAACCTACGATCAGGTCTTTCTCACAGGGCGGGCTCTTTCGGCTGTCTTCGACGTCATCGGCATCGTTGTCATCTATCTCATCGGCGCGAAGCTCTTCTCGAAATGGGCCGGGGTATTAGCCTCGTTCCTCATCGCCTTCTCCGTTCTGCATATCGGATACAGCCACTTCCTCGCGACGGACATCATGCTCGCCGCGCTGCTTGTGGCGACCTTCTACTTTG
>CAMAVV010000146.1 GCA_945861815.1 Thermoflexus hugenholtzii JAD2 | reverse complement strand
GGATGACCCCGGACGAGTGCTACGCCAGGTCGCTGCCCGCGCCCGCGGCAGCCCACAACACCGCAGCATGATTCCACTTATCACGCCGGGTCACGCTGTTCAGACAAACGGAGCCACTTCTCTTATTCTTCTTCCTGGAAGGTCGTGCCCTGTGGCCGCAATAGACCTTCCGCGACCGACCGCTTCTGCTACGGTGCTCTTACGTTCTTCACACCAGCTACACACTAAACCCAAATACGGGCTTTGGCAACAGTGTACGAGTAATAATTCGGTAACAACTTATGTCACGAAGGGAAGCGGCTTCTCTCTCTGGGCCAACAGAAGCACCAAAAGTCACCCAAAGGAGTAGGCAGAAGCACTTGAAGGGGACCCCGGGCGCTGCTAGATAGTCTGCGTCAGTTGGTGGTACTTACCCTCAGTGCGAATGGCTGGGGCAACCACCATCTCAGCTCGGTGGAGGTCCTGGATCGTGAAAGCGCCGCAATATCCCATACACGTGCGGAGCGCGCCGATGTAGTTCTCCGTCCCATCCGATACTGACGACGGGCCGAAGAGTATCTTCTTGAGGGGACCTTTGCTGTCAACTTTGATGCGCGTGCCGCGAGGCAGGTCCATATGGGGACTGGCCATGCCCCAACTGAAGCCCTTCCCGGGCGCCTCGTCGGAGGCCGTCAACTGAGAGCCAAGCATGACGCCATCCGCACCCGCAACGAAGGCCTTGCACAGATCGCCGCCTGTGCGGATACCGCCATCCGTGATGATGGGAATGTATTTTCCGGTTCGGCGCTTGAACTCTTCACGGGCGGCGGCACAGTCCATCGTGGCCGTGACTTGAGGCACCCCGACGCCAATCACCTCGCGCGTGGTGCAGATCGCGCCAGGGCCAACGCCAAGGAGCAATGCATCGATGCCCTGCTCCATCAATTCGAGGGAACCGCTGAAGCTGACCGCATTCCCCACTACAACGGGGACGCCAAGTTTTTGAATGAGATCCGAGATGATAAGGCCCTTTACACTCTTGGATATGTGCCGGGCAGTGGTGACTGTAGACTGCACAACGACGATGTCGGCCCCAGCCTCAACGGCAACGGCAGCGAGCTTCTTCGTCCACGCAGGGGTCATCGATACCGCGCAAAGGGCCTTGGCCTTCTTTACTTCGCGAACATGGTCGATGACGAACTTCTCTTGGATCGGCGCAGAATATGCCTTTTGCAGCGCGAGTGTTGCCTCTTTCTGAGGCACCGAGAGGATCTCTTGGAATATCTGATCGGGGTTAGCGTAGCGTGCCTGAAGGCCCTCGAGATTGATGACTGCCAGCCCGCCAAGCTGACTTATAGCAATCGCAGTCTTAGGCGATGAGAGCGCGTCTAGGGCAGCGGCAATGATAGGAATCTTGAGCGTGACGTTTCCGAGTTTGAGTTCGATATTTGTCTGGTCAGGGTTGATCGTCACATCACCAGGGACGATCGACACTTCGTCGAAACCGTAGGCTCTGCGGAGGGGCTTAAACTGCGGCCGCTCCATGATTCCTCCTAAACGCAAGGTCTCTTGCGTGGCCATCGCGACGCCAGCGGGGTCTTCCACCAAAGAAGGCGAGTGCGTCGGTGAGATGGGTGGCTAATGGCACGTAATAACGGGATACTATACGCCGCCTTATACGGCCCGTCAAATACGAGCGGTTGTAGCACTTTCCTTTTGTGCTACAACCGCTCGGCCTAAGTTTCTCTGAATGCCGCCCTACTCCTCCGCCTCGTCCTTGTCGTCCTTCTCCTCCTCACGCCCAACAGGCTGAGGTGCATTCGAGGCCGTCTGCCGGATCTGCTTTTCGATAGCCGCACCGATCTCTTTGTGCTGGGTAAGGAAGGCTTTGGCATTCTCACGACCTTGGCCAAGTTTCGTCTCGCCATAGGCGAAGAACGAACCCGTCTTCTTTATGATGCCAAGCTGCGATCCGAGGTCGATGATGTCGCCCTCTTTGCTGATGCCCCGGTCGTACATGATTTCGAACTCCGCGACGCGGAAGGGCGGGGCCATCTTGTTCTTCACGACCCGCGCCTTGACGCGATTGCCCCTGATTTCATCACCCACTTTGATCGACTCCTGCCGACGCAGATCGACGCGGATCGAAGCGTAGAACTTCAGCGCGCGTCCCCCTGGCGTCACCTCAGGATTGCCAAAGACAATGCCGACCTTCTCGCGGAGCTGGTTGATAAAGATGGCGCAGGTTCTGGAGCGGCTGATGGCAGAGGTCAGCTTGCGCAGCGCCTGGGACATGAGACGCGCTTGGAGGCCCATCTGCGGGTCGCCCATATCGCCTTCGAGTTCGGAGCGCGGGACCAGGGCTGCCACGCTGTCCACCACCACGATGTCGACGGCTCCGCTGCGCACAAGGGCCTCCGTGATTTCCAAGGCCTGCTCGGCGTAGTCCGGCTGGGAGATGTAAAGATTGTCGACATCGACGCCGATCTTACGGGCGTAGGTTGGGTCGAGGGAATGCTCGACATCGATGTAGGCGGCGGTGCCGCCCATCTTCTGGGCCTCAGCGATGATGTGCAGCGCGAGGGTGGACTTGCCGGACGACTCAGCACCGTGGATATCGATGATGCGCCCGCGCGGCATGCCGCCGATGCCAAGGGCCATATCGAGGGCAAGGGAACCCGTGGGGATCGCATCGACGGCGAACCGTTTCGCCGCCTCGCCCAGACGCATAACGGAGCCCTTGCCGTATTGCTTCTCTATCTGGGCGACGGCGATCTCTAACGCCTTCTCTTTTCCCGATTCGGATGCTGGCATTTCGAAGGTATCCTCTTTTTCCTTTGTGACGCTCGCCATAGTTGTCTCTCCAATCCTTATTTCTGTCAATAGTCTTGCCTGAAGTGAATTTCCGGTATCGCAGCGACAGCCCCTCCCGATAGTTCCACGATGCCGGCAGCGCCGTTCCTATCGAGAATCCTGACCGTCGCAAACGACTTGACCGAACAGGCGTTCTAATCGTAGTATGGCCTTCCTCAATGCGCAAGTGGCTATTGTCACACGACTTTTCTCGAAACCAAAAAGCCCGGCGTAGCGGGTTCCGAATCTCTTGAAGGACCGGCGAACCGATGGCAAAAGTCTTCTACGACGAAGCGCCTTGTAAGTCGGTCCTTAACCGGGTGCAAGGAATGTGGTTCAAGTGGTCGGTGAACCCCTACCGGGGCTGCGTTCACTCCTGTCACTACTGCTTCGCTCGCCGCTTCCACGCCCAGCTCGACCTCAATCCCAGTGACGACTTCACAAGCATCATCGTCGTCAAGACGAACGCGCCAGATGTCATACGCCTGGAGCTTTCGCGGCCATCGTGGCAGCGCGAGCATGTGACCATCGGCACAGCGACAGACCCGTACCAGCCGATCGAAGGCAAGTACAGGCTCACGCGCGGCATCCTGGAGGCATTACGCGACTATCGCACGCCAACGTCGCTCATCACCAAGGGCACCATGATCGTGCGCGACGCCGATGTGCTGGCAAGCCTGAACCGACGCGCGGGCGCGACCGTCTGTTTCAGCGTGACCACCCTTGATAAGACGCTGTGGGAGCGACTTGAGCCAGGGACGCCTCCTCCGCGACAACGCCTGCGCGCGCGCAAGCGGCTCGTCGACGCAGGGGTGAACGCTGGCGTCCTCATGGCGCCCGTGGTGCCGAACATCACCGACACGTACGAGAATATGGAAGAGGTTGCACGCGAAGCAGCGGCGCATGGCGCACAGTTCTTTGGCGCTGCACCGCTGCGGCTCCAAGGCGGGACGAAGGTGCATTTTATGGACTGGCTTGATGTCACATACCCGCATCTCTCTCGTCACTACCGGCAGATGTACCCAGGAGCCTACGCGCCTGACCGCTACCACGGGCAGATCGAAAGCCTCACAGCGGCGCTTCAACAAAGATACGGATTCGAAGGCAGCCGTGACGAGGGCATCGTGCAGAGGGCGAATGCGGGAAAACAATTGCAGATGGCGATGTAAAAGGTTACCCTCCCCTGGCCCACCCCTTTGCTATACTACCGCCACCCTGGGCTAGCAAGAGGTGCCGCCATGACCACTGACGCCGAACTCCATGAGATGTCAGGCAAGATTACGCCGGACGGCATGCAGGCCATGCGCGCCCGCATCGGCGTCCTCATCCCTCAGCCGCCGCCGTTCAACAGCGAGGCACACCTCGATAGCATCCGTCACTTCTGCACCGGCTACGGCGACGACAACCCCCTATTCACCGAACCTGCTCACGCCGCCAAGTCGCGTTGGTTCGGCCTCATCGCGCCGCCGATGTACATCACGACGATGGGCGAAACGACCGTCGGGAAGATTCCAGCGAACGTCCGCCAAGCTGGGGCCCATGCCCTCGCAGGCGTCCCTAATTACCAAAGCGGCTCCGATTGGAACTGGTTGCGCCCAGTGCGCCCAGGCGACGCCATCAAGATGAACTACTTCGTCGAAGGCGTGGAGGAGAAGCGGAGCGAGTTTGGCGGAGGGAAGGCGGCCATCGTCTACCACCGCAAGGAATATGTGAATCAGAAAAACGAATTGGTGGCGGTCTATCGCTACTACTTCTTCCATGTTGAGCGAGAGGCATCGGAGAAGACAGGAAAGTACATGAAGATCGAGCAGAAGGTCTACACACAGGCCGAGCTCGACGAGATCGACAAGGCCTACGAGAACGAGTTTCGCCGTGGAGATAAGAAACTCTACTGGGAAGACGTCTCTATCGGCATGACGATGCCGACGATGGTGAAGGGGCCGCTGACGACCCTGGAGGTGATGGCGTGGCACCAGGGCTGGGGTTGGGGCGTCTTCC
>CAMAVV010000145.1 GCA_945861815.1 Thermoflexus hugenholtzii JAD2 | reverse complement strand
CCAACTGAGCTATATCCCCACATTGCAGCGACAACGCGCAAGCTGTGAGTCCAGCATCGCGGAGGCTGAACCCCCGACCCCTCCGGTGTCGCACCGGAGTGCCCTGGCAACTGAGCTATATCCCCTCACCGAGACAACGATAAAAGTATACCGCGTTGCTGTGACCGTGTCTTTCCCTGCTCCTCTTACCGCTTTCCCTTTATCCAGCCCCTTCTAATCCGCCAGCGGCAGCGATAGCATCGCCGACGTCCCCCTTGGCCCGACCGTGCGGACGATGTGTCCCGTGCTGTTCAGGTCTTCCGCAAGCAGGATATCCCCGGGGACAAACAGCCGCTTTGTGCCGTCGCCCGCTTCGATTTCCTTCTGTCCCCGCAAGCTCACCACGTACTGGCGTCTCGGCGCATTCTGCCACCGGTTGTTGGCCTCGAAGAACTCCGCAAGCATCGGCGCTTTCACTGGCAGAAGCGTCTGCCGCACCATGAGCCCGTCGGGCCCAGTGGGAAAGTCGATGTCTTCGAAGTGCGATTTGCCGTCAGAGCCGGAGTAGAGCCGAACGATGCGCATAGGGCGCCTCCATGAGCTTTGGAGGCAGTATAACGGCGGCTAGTGGATGTTTGGGCGCTAGCGGCGCTAGCGGCGCTAGCGGTTGGTCCCCGGCGTTCCGTAATAGCCCGTGCCGTTGAGGTACGGCGTATCGGCGGTGAAGTGGTAGTGATAGATGCCGTTTGGGTACTCCGCCGTCGCGTGGGTGTGCCCGTGATTCGCGTCCAGGTCGCTGCTGCGTAAAAGGCGTCCGTTCTCCTCAGGCCCATAGATGGGAAAGCCATCGAGCAGGTAGCCCAGCAACGCACCTCTGCCGAACTGCGCCGTCAGCGCCGACGGCTCCACGTGATAGTGGTACTGCCCAAACTGCTGGGGGTGCCCGCCATACTGGTCGAAGGAATTGATTTCCATCGTCAGCGGCGCGTTCATCGCGGCATATTGATTGAAGAAGGGCACGCCATTGATCGCGATGCCGATGGGCCCCCCTTGTGTCGCCTGTGTGGATGCTCCGCGCTGCGGCTCTACCGGGATCCTGCAGATGAGCGACGTCGCCGTGATCTGATTGGGGTTCTGCGCATATTGTGGATTCGTGCCGTTGTACGCCTGGTATCGGCTATCCGTCCTGGAGAAATAGGGACTTGTGTGGTTCGGCGTGCTGTTCGACGAGATGACGTAGAAGCCGCCCTCTTGCCGCACCGTCACGCCAGTTGAGAGCCGTGCGAAGGCTGCGACCACCGGATTTGCTGAAGGCGTTGCCGTTGGCGTGGGCGTCGGCGTTGGACGAAGCGTCGGCGTCGGCGAGGGGGGCACAGGCGTCGGCGTGGGTGTGGCTTGCGGCAATGGTGTTGCAGTTGGCGCGGCAGTCGGAGTCGGCGCAGGGGCCTGCGTAGCCGTTGGCGCAGCCGTTGCCGTTGCAGCGATCGCAGCCGGTGGCGATGTCGGCTGTGGAGTGCGAGTTGCGGTAGGCGGAACGGCGCTTGGCGCAGCGGTCGCTGACGGCGAAGCGACTGAGGTTGGCACCGTCGGAGCTACGGTCGCTTCCGGGGCTGTCTCCTCATCAGTGCATCCGGCTACAACGAAAACGACAAGCAGGCAAAGAGATACGAGGCGCAGGAGATGGCGCATCTAGAATGACCCTTTCCCAGAGTTGCTGTTTCCCCCTGACGCAACACCCAGATAGCATAACAATCGGGAGAGGAGTTTATCTAGCCTGCTGGGCAGTCGCGCGATTGCGACAGGGCAGCCTTGGATGCGACAATGTCTCGGTGCCGAACCTGCCCCTGTAGCTCAGTTGGATAGAGCAGCGGTTTCCTAAACCGTTGGCCGGGTGTTCAAATCACCCCAGGGGCACCACCTAAGCGCCTCTCGTCGCGAAGGCAAGCTGGAGCAAAGGTCGTATGCACGTCACCGGCGCTTCTCTCGGATGTATCGCCCGGTGGTGACGAGCCGGTAGGGACAAATAAGGAGAGGACGATCATGAGAATGGGCAAGACGGGGTTCGTGGCGCTGGCGGTCTTTGCAATCATGACGCTTGGCGCAGCGGCGTGCAGTTCGGATGATGGCGCCTCCGCGCCAAAGCTATCCCAGCCCGAGCAAACAGGGAGAGAGTTGACGACAAAGTTCATCACGCTGATCGCGAAGAAGGACATCACGGGACTCGAAGGATTTCTCTCTGATGCCTTTACCTTGCAGCGCGCCAACGGCACCTTTGCCGATAAGGCCAGCTACCTGAAGAACCCTGCCGTCATCAACGAGTTTGAAATCACCAACGTGACAGCGAAGGTGGCCGGCTCTGCCCTAGTGGTGCGCTGGGACCTTATCGTGAACGAGATCATCAACGGCCAGGCCTACAAAGGTCAGCCTGCGCCGCGACTTTCCACCTTCCTGTGGAACGACGGCAACTGGCAAATCGTCTCACACGCCAATTTCAACGTGCCGGTGCAATAAGCGCGCTGGCCCTGGTACGATGTATGTACTGCCATGCCACTCACCTTCACCCATCGCGCCCGCGCTGCCCTCAAACGCCTCCTCGACGAGACGGAGCACGAAGAGGGCGAGGTTATCCGCATGAAGTCCGACCTTCACGGCAACTACCACCTTGTCCCAGGGCGGCAGCAGGAGAACGACCAGGCTGTCGAATATGAAGGCCAGGTCGTCCTCGTCATCAAGGCCACCGTTGGCGATCACCTGGCGGAGCACCTGCGCGGCGCTGAGCTAGACATCGTCGAAACGCCAGACGGCCCTGTCCTCGACATGCCAAAGGTGGAGGAGCACAAGTGAGCCGCTTTTGGAAAGCTGCTGTGCGGATGGGGAACTGGCTCAACGGCACTGGTGGACTCGCAAAAGGGCGCAGCAACAGCCTAAGTTCGACTGACTACTCCCTTGCCCTTGACCCTCTCCTCTACTGAGAGGACGAATCCCTCGCCGTCGGCGAGATCTACTCCCTGGCAGGCCTCAAGCCCCGCTCCTTCTGAAGCGCCAACGCGCGCTTCACCCCTCTTTATTTCCTTTCTCTATCTCAAACTTTTCCTATTCTTTTCAGCGCGCTCGGTGTACTCAGTGGATTATCAATCTGACCTCTGTGCTCTTGGATACAGTCACCCCTCTCTGCTATAGTGCCGCCGAGCTTCGTGATTGGAGAGAGATATGCCTTTGCACCCACAGATGAAAGCCTATATAGAGCTGATGGCGGCCTCGCGCGCGGTTCCTATGGAATCGCTGACACCCCAAGAGGCGCGCAAGATGGTTAATCTGGCGCCCCGTCCGCCATCGCCCGAGCCGGCAAAGGTGGAAGACCGCAAGATTCCCGGCCCACATGGAGAGATCCCTATCCGTATCACCTGGCCCGCAGGGAAAGGCCCCTTCCCCGTCTTCGTCTGGTTCCACGGCGGCGGCTGGGTCATCGGTAGCATTGAGCTTACCGACCACCTGGTGCGCCACTTCTCCCACAACGTGCAATGCGTCGGCGTCTCCGTTGATTACCGCCTCGCGCCTGAGCACAAGTTCCCCTGCGCCATTGACGATTGTTACGCCGCGACGAAGTGGGTTCACGACAATGCGAAGGCGCTCAACGTCAACCCGGCGAAGATCGCGGTCGGTGGCGATAGCGCTGGCGGCAATCTCTCTGCCTGCGTGGCGCTCATGGCCCGCGACAAGGGCGCGCCAAAGCTCGTCCACCAAGCCTGCATCTATCCCGTCATCGACCGCAACTTCAACCGCACGTCGTATGTCGATAACGCGGCTGGCCCTGTGCTCACAAAGGGCATGATGGAGTGGTTCTGGAAGCTCTACCTGCGCAACGATAAGGATGCCTATCATCCCTACGTCGCGCCGCTTCACGCCGCCGACCTCCGCAACCTCGCGCCCGCCACCGTCATCACCGCCGAGTACGATCCCCTGCGCGATGAAGGCGCCGCCTATGCCAAAAAGCTACAGCAGTTTGGTGTGCCGGTTGACTACAAATGCTACGACGGCGTGACCCACGGCTTCGTCAGCATGTGGCCTGCCGTGGACATCGGCAAAGACGGCGTCAAGCACGTCTCGGAGAACTTGAAGAAGGCCTTCAAGTAGCTCGGGACGGAGACAAAGAAAAAGGCCCTCTCCGGTGCTGCGCCCGAGGGGCCTTTTCTTTTTGTGCTAGCAGCCCAGGCGGTTCACAACCACGTCGCACGGGTTCGCCAGCGTGATTTCCGCACTGCCCGCCATGGAGAACGGCGTCATGAACTGTTTCACCTTCGCCTCGCTCGCCGAATCAAGTATCAGGACGAAGGTGTGCTTGCCATCCAGGACGGCATCGGCGTGGATGTTGACGCCCATCTTCGCGGCATTCGCCTTCGAAACGTGCTGCAAGAGCATCTGTCCCATCTTGGGGTCCTTCGCGGGACAGTGCTCTGCCGGGTGCTGATGCTTCACAACGAACAGCGCCATCGGCGTTCTCCTAGCTGTCCAGTTTGACTTCATCCTTCTTCACTATGCTGACGAACTTTACCTTGCTGTGGCTGCTATCGCAGAAGGGCTTGTTCTGAGACTGGCCGCAGCGGCAGAGCCACATCTCTTCCTTGGTCGGGATCTCATTGCCTGCCGAGTCCTGGAGGATAACTTTGCCCTTCACGTGATACGAGCCATTGCGCGTCGCGCGAATCACAACGTCTGCCATGAGGGGGCTCCTTCTTATGCATATAGATTGGCACGGGAAGCACTATTGTAATCCGATGCCCGCTGGCGGAAAAGGTTGCGTTATATTCTCCGTAGAAATCCGACAGTCGTTAGGCTCCTTTCGTGAGGGGCGGGCGTAA
>CAMAVV010000144.1 GCA_945861815.1 Thermoflexus hugenholtzii JAD2 | reverse complement strand
TTGACCTTGAGAGAGTCAAGGCCGTCGACGACGGACTGCACAACGTCTGTGAACTCGTATGGCTCCTGGAACCAGTCCGATTCGCCAAAGCCGGGATAATCGAATGCGATCATCTGGTACTTGGGCGCGAGGATATCCATCAGCTTCGCAAAACTCTTCCAGCTTCGCGCGCTCTGGTGCAGAAGGATGAGCGGCTCGCCCTCACCTGCCATCGCGTAGTGGAGCTGTCCGAACCGGGTCTCCGCGTATCCGCGCTTTACCAGCCTGCCCTTTTTCGATTGCTTCGCAGCCATACCTGCTCCCAAAGCCCTTTGCGGCGGTTCGTCTTTAGCGGCCCATGTCGCCGTTACGCTGCCTCGCGCCTGCCTAACCCTTGGGCGAGAGGCCATCACTTGGCAGGTGCAGCGTAGTGAATTGCGCCCTCTGCTGCCAGTCTTCTCCCTGCATTACGGACGTGCCTCACCAAGTGAGCCTGAAGCCGGGACACCTGAATGGCCGTCAGCAGCGCACACAGATGAATCAGGATAAAATGCCCTGGTAGAATCTTGACTAAAATCGCCCGAGGAGCATAATACGCCTGCACGGAACATGTCAAGACTCAAAGTATTTGGCCTCCAAAATCTTACTGAAATGGTTGGCGAATGAACACACAAAGCGTTGGATTGCTCGAGTTGGTGATCGAAACATCATGGCAGGTGAATGGCCTATTGGGTGCCGAGTTCCAGGGTTCCCGCCCTGCCGATTCCCTCACCGTCGGCCATCTGCGCATCATGCGCGGCCTCACCGAAGGCCCTCTCTCCATGACGCGCATCTCCCGGGTTGCCGGCGTCACTCGCGGCACCGCCACAGGCATGGTGGACCGCCTTGTGGCCTCCGGCATGGTCGAACGCTATGACGACCCGACCAACCGCCGTGTCGTCCTTGTGCGCCTCAGCAAAAAGGGCAATGCGTTCTTCGATAAGATGCACGAACGGGCAATCGCCTGCGTTCGCCCCCTCATCGGCGACTTGAACGATAGCGAGCGTTTGGAGCTTGAGCGCCTCTTGAAGAAGCTGACCACCTCTATGCTTGCGAAGGACGGAACTCACCACCTCGCCGTCGCCGGCTCATAGCGTCGCCGCTTTTCCCTTTTCGCTTCCCTCGTCCAGGCCGCTCTCTCATTCCCGTGCGCTGTATGATGTCTCGTGCTGCCTGTGAAGGCAGCGCTATTTCAAGTACAAGAAGGACTCCCATGGCCTACACCACGATTCTCCTCGAGAAGCGCGATCACGTCGCCAAGCTCACCATGAACCGGCCCGACGTGCTCAACGCCATCAACGATACGATGTTTGCCGAGCTCAACCTGGCCCTGGACGACGTCACGCGCGACGAGGATGTGCGCGTCGTCGTCATCACCGGTGCGGGCAAGGCATTCAC
This sequence comes from Thermoflexus hugenholtzii JAD2, assembly GCA_945861815.1. Lineage (GTDB taxonomy): Bacteria > Chloroflexota > Dehalococcoidia > SHYB01 > SHYB01 > VGPF01. Next base: position 3,443 of record CAMAVV010000144.1, on the reverse strand, counting down.
CGTCTCCACGGACATCCGCGAAATGAACAAGAGCGGCGACCGCCTGATGAGCCACCTGAGCGACTTCGAGACCTGGGAGTTTATACGAAAGTACCCGCAGCAGATCACGTTGAAGCTGCAAAAAATGCCCAAGCCGACGATCGCGATGGTCAACGGCTTTGCAGTCGCCGACGGCTTCGACTGGGTGCTCGCCTGCGACTTGCGCATCGTCAGCGAGACGGCCCGCTTCTCGAACGCATTTCTCCAGATGGGCCTGGTCTCCAACACAGGCGCAACGTGGCTCTACCCCCGCGCCATGAGCGTCACAAAGGCGCTGGAGTTGTTGTACACCGGCGACTGGCTGAACGCGGAAGAGGCGCTGAAGTTCGGCGTGGTGACGAAGGTGGTCCCCCAGGACCAGTTGGAGAAGACGACGATGGAGCTTGCCGCGAAGATCGCGACGAAGGCGCCCATCGCCAATAAGCTGGTCAAGGAGATGGTCTATCGCGGGCTAGACGAAAGCCTTGAGCAGCACTTGCTGAGCGCTGCCTATGCCGAAGCCTTCACCCTCACCACCAAGGACCACAAAGAGGCCCTCGCCGCATTCCTCGCCAAGCGCGCGCCAAAGTTCACAGGCAAATAGGTGAAGCCTCTGTCACCCTGAGCGGTCCTGGTCCTCCAGGAAGCGAACGGGTCGACGAGGCGCTTCGCTGACACAGCGTGTCCTGTTCCCTTCTCTCCTCTTCCGTCCCTCTCCCAGAGACCAATGCTATTGGACTCGGCCGGGAGAGGGAGATAGGGAGAGGTCTCCCCTTCTACACCAGCGCGACAGCCACCACTGAGAAGATCTGGTCGGAGTCCAGCAGGCGGTGCGGGATGATGCCCGTCGCCGCCGGGAAGCTGCTGCCGAAGGCCTCTTTGCGAACTTCCTGCAGCTTGCGCACCTGCTCCGCCACCATAGGCGGCGTGAACTCCAGCGTATAGGCGATGTCGTCCATCGAGATGCCGGCCTTCGAGCAGATAAGCGCCAGGTTCTTATAGGCGCGTCGCGACTGCGATCCCAGGTCGTGGTCGTCGGCAACCGTCTTCCCCGTCGCATAATCGATGGAGGCCTGGCTCGAGATGTAGAGCATGTTCCCCTTCTTCACCGCGGGAACGGAGCGCATCTCTTTGCATGTCTTCTCCCAATCGGGAATCATCACTTCCTGGCGTCCGCCGCCTACAACGGCCGTGGCGTCTATTTCGATATGCGCGTCGGCGGAAATGAGGCGGTGGACGACGACGTTGCTGGAGGCAGGCTTGTTCTTCTTGAAGAATCTATCGCGCATCTTGTTCTTGGCATCTTTGTGCGTCAGGATCGCTTGCGGCGCGGTGAACTCAAAGACGTTCACCACATCGTCGAATGTTGCGCCGCCCGCTTTGAGCGTCGACTCGATGTGCTTGTAGGCCTTCTCTTCCTGGGTGGCCGTGTCGTCCTGTGCGCTGGGCTGCGTTACCCCGGAGAGCCATATCTTGTCGCCGACTTTTACGCCGGGGGCATAGGTCAGATTTGCATACTTCGCATAGTCTGGGCCGCCGGGGTTCAGCGCCTGCTTCGCGCCCTTTGCGGCGACGACCTGGATCTCGATGTGCGCCTCCGGGCGGAGAAGGCTGTGGACCACAACGCCTGTGGAAGCAACGGGTGTGTTCCCGATGAACTGGCGGCGCACGTCCCCCGTCTTTTTGTAGAGCGCCAGGCCTGCGGGTGTGATGTAGTCCACCGTCTTCACCACGTCGCTCAGGCTCATGCCCGCCGCCTCAAGCACAACGGCGATCTTCTCCCAGGCGATCTTGCTCTGCTCGCCGATGTCGCCCTTTACAAGAACGCGCCCCTTCTCCTTATCGAACTCGCTTCCTGTGTTGCCGGAGAGATAGGCGACGCCGTTCTTTTCAACGCCCATGCAGAAGGTGTAGCGGCGGAGGTCCAGCCAGGGAAACTTGGCCGGGTCAACCTGAATGATATTTCGTCCCATGATGCTTCTTTCTGGCCCTGTAGCCGTTCAACAAAAGATTTACAGCGCGCGCAAAGTCGCGTAATATGCCAAGGGTCGAACTATTGTTATTCCAAAGCATTGTTGGCGTCAAATCTTATGAGTGACCTTCTCAGCCGTCTGCAAGCCAGTGTTGGCAAAGAGTTTGTCTTCAAGGCAACGTACCCCATAGGCCACGCGCCTCTGCGCCAGTACGCCCTCTCGCTCGAGGACTTCAACCTGCTGTACAGCGATCCCGCCTTCGCCAAAGCCCACGGCCTTCGCGACGTCATGGCGCCGCCAACCTTCATCTGCGATAGCTGGCAATACTTCGGCGGAGACATCGATGAGCGCGGCGAGCTTCTGGGCCGCAACGAGCTTCGCGACCTGGTGGGTCTGCGCGCCGGGAACGACTATGAATTTTTCAAGCCTGTCCACCCGGACGACATCATCACTGCGAAGTGGAAGGTCATGGACGCAGTCGTAAAAGAAGGACGCTCCGGCAAGACGATCTTCCAGAACTTCGAAGTCACTTTCTATAACCAGCGCAACGAGCTTCTTGCCAAGAGCGTTGAGTTGATGTTTCACCGCGGATAAGGCCATGACTACCACCACCCGCTACTACGAAGACGTGAAGGAAGGCGACCAGCTTCCCCCGCTCATGCGCACGATGTCCGTGGCGCGCATGATGGTCTATGGCGCATCCACCTGGGATTTCATCCGCCTCCACTACGATGAGGGCTTTGCCAAGTCGAAGGGCTTTGCCGCGCCGTTTGTCGATGGGCAGATGACAGGCGGCCACTTAGCACAGCTTGTTCAAGACTGGGCCGGACCCGATGCCTTTCTCCGAAAGCTCAGCTTCCGCAACCGCACGATGTGCTTCCCCGGCGATGTGCTGACGCTCCAGGGCACAGTGACCAAGAAATGGATCGAGAACGGCGAGCATTTGGTTGAGTGCAACCTGTGGGTGGACAACCAAAAGGGCGAGAAGGTCATCCAGCCCGGCAGCGCCGTCGTCAGGTGCCCCGCGCGCCCCCGCTAGGGACGCGTCCGCTCTTCACCATTCGCGATTGCTGCTCGGTGATCTCCCTGTGCTCGGTTAATAAACCATCCACGCAACATTCCTGACTTCCTAACTTCCTAACTTCCTTGCCTCAAAACTTGACAGTTGTGCTCATTTCTCGCTTATACTGTCTGTGTAGGGTACAGGCGGTCTAAAGTGTGCTGGCGCGGCTCATGGCCACGGACGCGACGGCACACCGAAAAACGGCGCAGGCAAAGGAGGATCGATCCATAGGGCGGGCTATACACCCGCACGTTCATCTCGCGCCCAGCGGGTCACGATGATGAACTCGGATGCAAATCCGAACGTAGGGGCCGGGCTAAGCCCAGCCCACTACGAATACCCGTAGGCTCACATGCGAGATTGGCAGGCTGACGTTAGTCGCCTGGGGA
>CAMAVV010000143.1 GCA_945861815.1 Thermoflexus hugenholtzii JAD2 | reverse complement strand
GCCTGCGATCTCACTGGCGCCGGCGCCCTGGAGCGTCTCCTCGCAACGCGCGGCGGCGAAGTCGCGGCCGTCATCGTCGAGCCGCGCGTCCAGGGGGCGGCGGGCATGATCGTTGCCCCGGAAGGACACCTAAAACGCCTGCGCGAGATATGTGATGTGCATGATGTGCTGCTCATCGCCGACGAGGTGGCGACGGGCTTTGGAAAGACAGGCGCGATGTTCGCCTGCGACCTGGAAGGCGTGACGCCCGACATCCTGGCGCTGGGCAAAGGCATCACCGGCGGCTATCTGCCCCTCTCGGCAACGCTCGCGACCGACAAGATCTATCGCGCCTTCTACGACGCCGCGCACTACGAGAAGACGCTCTTCCACGGACACACCTATGCCGGGAATCCCATCGCCTGTGCCGCCGCATTGGCAAGCCTTGATATCTTCGAGAAAGAGCCTGTCATCGCGCGTGTGCAGGCCCGTGCAAAAAAGTTGCATACACTGTTAGACAAGGCCTTTGCCGAACACCCCCACGTCGGCGAAGTGCGCCAGCAGGGGTTGATGGTCGGCATCGAGCTCGTCGCCGATAGAGCGACCAAGAAATCATTCGATGGAGCGCGGCGCATCGGCTGGTGGTCGTGCATGGCGGCGCGTGAGAAGGGGGTCTTCGTGCGGCCACTGGGAGACGTTATCGTGCTGATGCCGCCGCTGTGCATCACCGACGCCGAGCTAGAAGAGCTTGTAGGAGCCGTGAGCTATGGCCTCGAAAAGGCCCTTCGCGCTGCCCCAGGCTTGGACTAAGGCCCTCGCGGGAGAGCTGGGCGCTATCGAGCGGCGCTCCCTCACCCGTTCCATCGTAACGCCGGAGAGCGGGCCGGAGGCGCACGTCATCCTGGGCGGCAAGCGCTACATCCACTTCACCTCCAACAATTATCTCGGCCTCAGCACCGACCCCCGCGTCATCGAAGCGGCGAATGCGGCGACTCAACGGTACGGCGCAGGCGCATCGGCATCGCGTTTGCTCTGCGGTTCGACGCCGCTTCATGAAGAACTGGAAAAGCGTCTCGCGAAGCTCAAAGGCACTCAGGCGGCTCTGCTCTTTAGCTCGGGCTACCTGGCGAACGTCGGACTTATCTCCGCGCTCCTTGGCCCTGACGATGTGCTCTTCAGCGACAGCCTCAACCACGCCTCCATCATCGATGGTGCGCGCCTCTCACGTGCGACGACCGTCGTCTATCGCCACTGCGACCTCAACGACCTGGAGGCGCAACTCAAAAAGGCGAAGGCGAAACGAAAACTTATCTACACCGAATCGGTCTTCAGCATGGATGGCGATATCGCGCCCCTCCCTGGGCTGGTTGACCTCGCGACCCGCTACGGCGCGCTCCTCGTCATCGACGAAGCGCACGCGACAGGCATACTTGGGCGCGATGGCGCAGGTGCGCTCAGTCATTTCAAGATCAAGCAGGGGCCTCTTGTGGTCATGGGCACAATGTCGAAGGCCCTCGGCTCGGCGGGCGGCTTTGTGGCAGGCGACGAGACACTCATCCAGTTCCTCATCAACCGCTGCCGCACTTTCATCTTCAACACTGCGCTCCCTGCCGGCTCCGTCGGGGCGGCATTAGCGGCCCTCGACGTCATCAAGACGGAGCCGTGGCGCAGGGAGAAGGTGCTGGCCTTAGCCCAGCGCCTTCGCGATGGCTTCCTCAGGCTCGGCTACCCCGAGACGCCATCACAGACGCAGATTGTGCCCCTGGTGATAGGCGCGGCTGACGCGGCAGTCGAAATGGAACAGCATCTGAAGCATACTGGCATCTTGGCAAAGGCAATCCGCCCGCCTACGGTGCCAAAAGGAACATCGAGGATACGCTTCAACCTGATGGCGACGCACGAAGAGAAGGACGTTGATACGGTGCTGAAGGCGCTGTCAAAGGCGCGCGGTGGGTAAGATACTGCTCGTCACCGGCACCGACACAGGCGTCGGTAAGACAGTTGCCGCTGCCTGGCTGGCGAAGATCCTTGCCTCCCACGCAAAAGTGGCGCTGGTCAAGGCGGTGCAGACTGGCGCTGACCCATTGGTGGACGGCGACGAAGCATCCTACAAATCGTTGACGAACAACCCGGCCATTGCCACCTACACCCTCGCCTCATTTCCCGAGCCCCTTGCGCCCTCCATCGCCGCGCGACGGGCAGGGAAAAAGATCAGCCCAACGACGATTGTCCAAAGGTGTCTGGCAATCGCGAAAGGCCACGACTTCACCATCGTGGAAGGCGCTGGAGGGTTGCTCGTCCCCATCGCCAAAGGCTTCGACTTTGCAGACCTAGCAAAGGCGCTCAAGGCATCGCTGGTTGTGGTCATTCGACCTGGCCTTGGCACGCTGAACCACACGATGCTGACGGTGGAGGCAGCAGAGCGCAGAGGTCTTCACATCGAGGCGCTAATCCTCAACGGCTTTTCGCCAAAGCGAACAGTCGTTGAGGTGGAAAATCTGCGATTCCTGAGGGCGCGTTACCCCAAGTTGCCGCTCATCACACTGGAGAAGGCGAGGAAGGCGCAACTGGCGAAGTTACATCTGAAACCGGGCGTGTACGGTGCGTTGCCGCCCCTTCTGCAGAGATTGGCACGAGATTCATCGAGGATGTCCCGCTGACTGACAGCTGCTATCTATAGATGTCGCGCCTGTGCCCCACGCGTACAATCCGCACGATTCTTTGCGCGTCATCCACTTCGTACAGAACGCGACGGTCTCCGATGCGAATGCGCCATGCATTCTTCCACCCGGCCAGCTTCCGACATCCTACCGGCCTGGGCACGTCAGCGAGAGAACGAATAGCTGCGATGATTCTCTGGTAGTCATACAGAGGAAGGGCTTTCAAGTCCCGCTCTGCAGAACGCTCGACAACAAGGCTATACACCGCGTCCGTTCTCAGCTAAGAAGTCTTCAAACTTCCTGAACTTGAGCTGGCGCTTGCTCATCTGGCGCAAGAAGCGAAGATCTGCCTGATCCTCTAGCTTCTCAATCATCTTGCGATACTCACGTATATCTAAAATCACAGCAGAGGGCTTTCCATTCTCGACGATGAACTGGATGGGCTTTTTACGCACCACACTTTTCATTGCATCGCCTCCGAATCTCGAACGTGTCCCTCGCTATTGATGTTACACCTTCCCCGGCGCTCCCAGAAACCCTCGCACGGCCTTCTCGAAGGCCACGGGGTTATCGCCTTGCACCAGGTGGCCCGCGTTCGGCACCTCGACGAGCTTGCAGTTCGGAATCGTCGCGGCAACTTTCTTCGCCGTCTCAGGCGTGAGGACGTCGCTGTTGCCACCGCGCACGAGGAGCGTCGGGCACTTGATGCTTTTCAGCTCCGCCCACAGATTCACCGTGATTTCCCCGCCGCCGCGCTGGCGCAGGCCGCGCCGCCGGTCGTACTTCCAGGTCCATCGCCCGTCCGGCAACTGCTTCAGGTTGTTCAGCAGGCTGCCGCGTATCTGCTTCTCTTCCCGGTGGGGGTTGTACTTCTGCACACGCTTCACCAGCCAGTCGAAGGACTCGAAGACCTCGGTGTCCTGCAGAAATTCGCCGATGCGCTGTGTTCCTGCCTTGTTGGTTTCCGGGCCGATGTCGCAGATGATGAGTGACTTCACCTTTGCAGGGTGGCGATAGGTGAAGCCGTACGAGTTGCGCCCGCCCATGGAAAGGCCCACCAGAACGAACTGCTTAAAGCCGATGGCGTCGGTGAAGGCATCCACGTCCTTCACGTGGGACTCCAGGGAATAGTCCCCCTCTTGCGACCAGTCGCTATCCCCGTGGCCGCGCTGGTCCAGGGCGACGATATGGAACTGGTCGCGCATGCCTAGGGCGAAGAAGTCCCAGCTGTGGGCCGTCTGCGCACCGCCGTGGAGGCAGAGGAGCTTGGGCTTGCCATGATTGCCCCAGTCCAAGTAGTGGAGCTTCATGCCGTTCGCCGTGACGAATGTGCTTGCTGGCACGAAGTCCTCGGAGAACTTGATGCCGATGGCCCGTGCCGCCTTGTGGACTTCCATGCCGCCGAACTTTTCAGCCAGGGTCATTCCCGCACCTCGCGCGTGAGATAGTCGAGCCTTAGTGAATGCCCGCGTCTTCAACCAGCTTCGCGAACTCTTCGATCGGCACGGCGGTCATCGTTTCATATCGCACGTTGCCGTGGGAGGCCTCTTTCGCCAGGATCTTCATCGCGATCTTTTCGTTCGGGCAGTCGAGGATGGCGAGGAAGTCGTAGTGGCCCATGAGGGCGTAGCTGGCGACCAGCTTTCCGCCGAGACGCTCCGCGCTGGCGACGGCATGCTTGTGGCGAAGCGAAAGGTCCCGCATGTAGGCGGCCCCTTCAGTTGTCAGCTTGCCGAGGGCTACAAATATCGGCATAGGCGCTCCTAGAACTTATGGCCTTTGCGCTTCAGGATAAAGACGTTGATGCCGATGGTCAGCACAAAGAACGTCAAAAAGCCCCAGAGAGCGCTCTTCGTCGGAATCATCACCATGATCGCGACGAAGACGGAAATCGCGAGGCTCAGGATACGCTCTTGCATCGTGAAAGGCGAGGGTTCCTTGGGACGTTTGTTGAAGGCGCCCATGGCCTACCGCAGTTCCTTCAACCGCTCGACGTTCTTGGCATCAGGCCCTTCGTTGGCAAAGCCGGGAACTTCGAGATAGAAAGGAACATCCTTAAAGGCAGGGTGCTTCATGATGTTTGCGAAGCCCTTCATGCCGATAGGCCCTTCGCCGATGTTATCGTGGCGGTCGAGGCCGCCGCCGAGGGGACACTTGGAATCGTTGGCGTGGACGGCCACCAGCTTCTTGACGCCTATCTCCTTCTCGAACTCCTCCATCGCCCGATTCA
>CAMAVV010000142.1 GCA_945861815.1 Thermoflexus hugenholtzii JAD2 | reverse complement strand
TGGAGGGCGTCCTGGGTGAGGATCTCAGCGAATTGGGGAGTGAGCCTTCCGAGTATTTGGATCGAACGCCCCATTGGTCAAACCTCTTACGAGTATCTGCCACGCCGCACCGTTATCCCTCTTAATCGCAACTATAGACTCGCCACGTTATAATGCTAGCTGTGTCTTTCTTATGCTAGTGATAAGCTGGGCTTATCACTAAGAAGGGGCCGAGGGTCCATGGAAATCGCACAACTTGAAGGATTCTTGGAGGCATCGCGACGCGGCAGCTTCCGCCGTGCAGCCGAAGGCCTCTATATCACGCAGCCGGCCCTGAGCGCGCGTATCCACGCCCTTGAGCAACAGATGGGCGGGATACTTTTCCATCGTATGGGGCGCGGCGTGCGCCTGACAGAGATGGGCAAGGCTTTTCTCCCCTTCGCCGAACGCGCGCTCGACCAGTTGAAACAGGGAGAAGAGGCTGTCACGGCGGCCCGGCAGGCCCTTGGCGGCATGCTCACCATCGCCTCGGCGCGCACTGTGGGCACGTACAGCCTCCCGACGATGCTCGACCGCTTCCGCACCAAATTCCCCGCGATCAAACTGCACATCAAAGTCGGCCGCTCCTCCGACGTGCTCAACATGGTGGTTGACGAGGAGGCGCACCTTGGCCTGGCACGCGAACTGCACCACCCTGATGTGGTGACGATGCAGCTGTATGAAGAGGAGATCGTCCTTGTCGCAAATCCAAAGCACCCCTTCGCGATAAAGGGCAGGGCAAGCATCTACGAGATCGCGAAGGAGCCCCTCATCCTCTACGACCCTGGCTCCGCCTACTTCGTCCTCATCCAGGAGGTCTGCCAAGAGGCTGGCATCGTCCCGCGGGTGGAGATGAACCTTGACAGCATCGAAGCGACGAAGCGTATGGTCGAGATAGGCTTTGGCGTTTCATTCCTCCCCTTCAGCGCCATCGAGCGGGAGCTGCGCCAAAAGACCCTCGTGCACATCCCACTGACCTGCGCGCATCGCGTCATCCTGCCGACGTGCGTCTTCGTCCGGCGCGCCCAGCACTACAGCCCGGCGACGCTCGCCTTCCTGCGCACGCTCGGCGACCTGTACAACACCAAGATACCCTTGGTGAAGGCGGAGACGGCTATCGCGAAAGTGCAAGAGCCTCCTGCACCACTGGTGAAGAAGCCAGCGAAGTAACTGGCTTCATTCTCTTGCAACTTGAATCCACCTCGCGTCCGTTGCTAAGGAATTCCCCTGGTTTCACCTTGCCGAAATCTGCTGTATCTCCTATAGTTTGCTCGTCGGCTGACTTCTGTTGTGCATAGAGTCAGGCCCGCGGTGCTAAAGGAGTGCCTTATGTCGAATGAGCAACCGTTTCTCCTTTATGAAAAGAAGGGGCCGATCCTCCGGCTGACGCTCAATCGGCCTGACAAGCTCAACGCCTTCACCGCAAAGGACATCCCAGCGGTTGCTGAGGCCTTCGAGAAGGCGGAGAGCGATGATGACATCAAAGTTATCATCATCCGCGGCGCAGGCAAGTCATTTTCTGCTGGGTATGACATGCAGCGCCTTGGAAACGTCTATCGCGACAGGGAGAAAGAGGGCGTGGAGGCCTATGCGCCCCAGTGGGCAGGCGATACGCACCCGCCGCAGCGCGTCCGCTTCTATCACGACCACATGGCCTTCCGCAAAAACCTCTCGAAGTTTTATAGCCACAAGATCACCATCGCTCAAATACACGGCTACGTTGTCGGCGGCGCGATAGATTGGGTGATGATGTCCGATTTCATCATCGCGGCGGAGGGCACGAAGCTCTATTACACGCCTGCGCGCATGCACGGCCCCGGCGCGACGACAGCCATCATGGAAATCCTGCGCATGGGCCCAGCGCTGGCCCACGAGATGCTCTGGCTAGGCCGCAAGATCGACGTCTCGGAGGTTGGCCCGCGCGGCATCAACAGCATCGTAGCCCAGGAGAAGCTGGAGGCGGAGGTTGAGCGGTGGGCGCAGGCGCTAGCCCTTTGCCACAAGGACTACGTCTACATGGGCAAAGAGACGATGCACCGCATCTATGAAATCCTCGGGGTTGTCGAAGGCTTCCGCCTCGCGGCCTTCGAACACCCTGTCAGCGTCCAAGCCCGCCTGGAGCCCGACGAATGGAACCTCTTCAAGGCGCGAAAAGAAGGCGGCACTCATGGGGCAACGAAGTCTCGGGACGAGCGATATAAGGAACTCGGCTTCTAACCTCGTCTTGCGCCGCTGACCACCATCAGGGAACTTTTTATGGACTACAGCTTTACCGAACAGCAGCAGATGCTCAAGAAAGCGGCGCGCGACTTCCTCGCGGCGCGCTGCGATAAGGCGTTCATCGACCGCATCATCAAAACAGAGGATGGCTTCGATAAGGGGATGTGGAAGGAGATGGCGGAGCTTGGGTGGCAAGGGCTGATGATCCCTGAGGAGCATGGCGGCACCGGCGGTGATTTTCTGGACCTCTGCGCGCTGCTGGAGGAGACAGGGAAGTCGCTGCTCCCTGCGCCGCTTTTCTCCACCACGGTGCTTGGCGCAACCGCGATTCTATTGGGCGGGACGAAGACGCAGCAGTCGCGCTTCCTTCCGAAGATCGCGAGCGGAGACAGCGTCTTCACGATGGCGCTCCTAGAGAAAGAGGGCACATACGCAGAGGCCGCGATCAAGCTGGAAGCGCACACGACAAAGGATGGCTATACGCTCAGCGGCACGAAGCTCTTTGTCGCCTACGGCGGTTCTGCCGACTACCTCATCTGCGCAGCTCGGATAGGAACGAGCATCTCCCTCTTTATCGTGGACGCCAAGGCAAAGGGCATCACACATACACCACTTGTGGTGATGAGCGGCGAGAAGAAATACGAGCTACAGTTCAGCAACGTCGCGGTCCCACATGACCGGCTCCTGGGGGAAAAAGATCGAGGCTGGCATCTTGTTGAAGAGGTGTTAGAGCGGGCGGCCGTAGCGAAGTGCGCCGAGATGCTAGGCGGCATGCAGCACGTCCTCGACTTCACCATCGACTACGTAAAACGTCGCGTGCAGTTCGGCAGGCCCATCGGCAGTTTCCAGGCGGTGCAGCACCATTGCGCCAACATCGTGATGGGGATAGAACTGGCGCGGGGCATCACCTGGGAGGCAGCGTGGCGCATCAGCAAGGGCATGCCTGCCTCGATGGAGGCGGCGATGGCGAAGCAGCTGGCCAACGAGGCATACCTGCGAACGACAGCGCTGGCCCACCAGGTGCACGGCGGCATCGGCCTGATCCGCGAGCATCCCCTCCACCTTTACTATCGCGAGGCGCGCACCTCGGCCTACGCCTTTGGCGACACGGCCCACAACGCCGACCGTGTCGCCGCGTCAATCGCCGCGGGCGCGGCTATCTGGTAGCCAGGATCGCTATGGACTTCACCTTCACCAAAGAAGAGCGGCGATTCCGCGAAGAGGCGCGTGGTTTCTTCACCGCCGAGGTAGGCGGCGCGCCGCCGCTTGATCCGGAGAACGAGGCCTTCGTCCCGAAGATGCGCGCCATCTTACGCAGGCTAGGCGAGCGCGGCTGGCTCACAATGACCTGGCCCAAGGAATACGGCGGCACGGACGCCAGCCCGATGTATCGCTTCATCCTCCTTGAAGAGATGGCCCTCTCCGGCCTCACATCGTCAGGCGGGTTCAACACAGGAGGGCGCATCGTCGGACCGACGCTTATCCAGTACGGCACCAAGGAGCAGAAAGACTTCTTCCTGCCCAAGATCGCCAAGTACGAGATCGACTTCGCCTTAGGGTACACAGAGCCGGAGGCAGGGTCAGACCTCGCTTCGCTGAAGATGCTCGCGGTCGAAGACGGCGACGAGTTCGTGATCACGGGGCAGAAGATGTACAACACGACATGCCACTGGGCAGAGTACCACTGGCTGGCCGTGCGCACCGACCCGAAGGCGCCGAAGCACAAAGGCATATCCCTGTTCATGGTGGACATGAAGTCGCCGGGCATCACGCTGACGCCGATGTACGCGGTAAGCGGGGCGCGCACCAATGCGGTCTTCTACGATAATGTGCGCGTCCCTAAGAGCCGCCTTGTCGGCGACAAGAACAAAGGCTTCTACTACGCCAGCACCGCCCTTGCCTATGAGCGCATCTTCAACGTCGGGATGCACGCGCGCATGCTGCACAACATCATCACCTATGCGCAGACGACAAAACGCCAGGGTAAACTGCTGTGGGACGAGCCCGCGCTGCAACGAGAGATTGCACGTCACGCCGCGAAGCTGCGCGCCCTGCGGCTTCTCTGCTACAAGATTGCGTGGCAGATGTCCAAGAAGATAATGCCGAGCTATGAGGCTTCGTCGCTGAAGGTCATGACCTCCGAGTTCGAAAAGGAGCTTGTTCACACAGGCATGGAGATGCTCGGGCACTATGGCGAGCTGGAGGCAGGCTCGAAGCACGTCCCTGGCGAAGGGGCATTCGCGCAGGGCTATCATTCGGCGGCGCTGGCGACTATAACAGGGGGCGCATCGGAGATCCAGCGCAACGTTATCGCAACGCGGGGCCTCGGCCTGCCGCGAGGCGACTAGCAGAAGACTGATAGACGATAGGAGACGCGATGGGCAAGGTTCTCGACGGCGTACGGGTCCTCGATTTTTCTCGGGTTGCGGCTGCTCCGCTTTGCACATTGCTTCTCGCCGACTTCGGCGCTGAGGTCATCAAGGTGGAAGCGCCGGGCGTCGGGGACGATTCGCGAACGCTGCCGCCCCTCGTCGGCAAGTGGCCCTATCACTTCACCCAGTGGAATAGGGGAAAGAAGAGCATAACGCTCGACCTGCGAAAGCCGGAGGCGCGCAAGATCGCCCTGGAGATGGCGAAGAAGT
>CAMAVV010000141.1 GCA_945861815.1 Thermoflexus hugenholtzii JAD2 | reverse complement strand
GAGCCGCTTGATTTCATCTGGGGTGAGTGGCTGCTTGGCTAATTCGCGCTCGGCAAACTTGACGCCCTTTTGCGAAAGCGACGCCTTCGCATTGCGGCACGTCGTTCAGGTCGTCTTCCAATAAAAGGTCACGTTCTTTGGCATGGCGCGCCTCCTAGAGTGCGGCGAGGAGTTGCTCAAGCGGCATGGCAGCCGCCGTGAAACTGGGCGTATCCCGGATCGTGTAGCGGCTAGCCTGGGAGTCCCGCAACTCCATCACCAGGTCAAGGAATTCGCTGGGGCTGTCCCCTTCGAAGGCCACCACGAACTCCTGGTCATCCAAGCCGAAGGAATAGCTCGTGTTGATGCGTATACCAGAGTACTTGTGGCCGACGGCGATGTGCTCGTCCATCATGCGCTGCCGGTCGGCGATGGGCAGGGCGTACCACTCCCGTGACTTCACGAAGGGATAGACGAAGAGATACTTCCCGTCGCCGGGCCGTATCTTAAGGCGCGCGCCCTCTTGCCCTTCGTGGGAGTGCTTATCGATGTAGATGGAGCGGCGCGTCATGGCGAAATAGGAGTAGGGAATCGCGGCATATCTGCCCATGCCCGTGTTGGCAAGGCCAGTGTAGAGCGACTGGAAATCGTTTAGCGAATTGGCGACCGTCCAGAGCATGAAGTCGGCGTCGCCCCTGGTGGCCGTGAGGCTGTAGGTGCGAATCATCATCCTATCGGTATGCTCGCCGATAACCGCGGCGAACTCTTTCTTCCCGGAGTCCTTCGCTGCGCTATCGAGCCTGCGCCACTCAGGCGACACTCGATAGAACGCATACCGGACAGCTTGCCGGTTGGATTTGCCTTCAGCAGCAGGCCTGTGTTGCAAAGAGGCACCTCATGAAAATGTCGTCGGAGCGGAATCGCATTCCATCATAGTTGCAGGCCGCGAGAGGGGCAAGGACGATTCACTCGCCCATCGTCTGCACGACGATCTCCCTGGTTCGCGGGCGCGAATCGAAGTCCATTACGATGATGCGCTGCCACGTGCCCAGCATAGGTTTGCCACCCTCGATGGGAACCACCAGCGACTGCCCAAAGAGGCTCGCCTGCAGGTGGGAATGGCCATTTGTTTCGCCTGCGTTCATGGCGTTGTGCTGATAGGCTGCGCCCCTGGGACCGAGGCGCTCCATCGCCGCTTGCAGATCCTTCACTGTCCCCGGCTCCATCTCCATCACGCCCACGCCCGCTGTTGTTCCCGTCAGAAAAATCGTCACGGTGCCGCGCTGAATCTTGGATGCGGCCACCTGTTTCAGGATATCGGGAGTGATTTCCAGAATCTGTCCGCCGCCCTGAGTCTCCAGCTTGAGCCGGCCAGTCGCTACAGCCATCACACACTCCAACGGGTAGTCTAAAGCCGCCCTGATTTTACACCTTGCACCTTTCGGCTACAGATGTAAGGCCTTTGATGCAAACCGTCTGGACTAAACTAGGTTTTGGACTTATACTAAATATCTGTCTAAGACTCGTAGCGACGCTCTACCAGGCGTCGGGAGGTATCTTTATGCGTCGCCTATGGCTACCGCTAGCAATCTCGATGGCCGGGGTACTTATCGTTGCCGGGTGCAGCACAGCACAGGCCGCAAAGAGCGACCCTGTGGAAGAGATCTATCAACTCAACCTAACTGGCGCTTCGACGGCTGAAGGCAAACTGGTGCTGCGCTTGCCCAAGAAGATGGAGATAAAGGTCGCGGCCAACGCAACGGCCCTCGATGTGGCGCTCTTGGTGCGACAGGACCTCATGGCAAAAGGATACACGGTGCTTTGCGTCATCGACCGCTCCGACCAGGGCTATTCGCTCTTCGTCAAAGGTAAGCTTGCCGTCTCCCAGGAAGATTCGAACCTTGGGGGCATCGGCGGCAGCACAGGCCAGGTTATCCAGCGGCGCGAGGTGATCCAGAGCCGCGTCCGCGAATACTTCCGCTTCATCCGTGAGAACAACGGGAACGGCATCAAGCAAGTTGTCTCCAACGAATTTCTGCAAACGGCGGACCAGGAGCTTGGCAAAGCCATCGAACTGGTGAACATGGGCCTGCCGATGGTGGGCTGCAATACCGCATCGATAATCGTGGAGACGGCGATGGGCGGCGGAGAGCATCGCCAGAGCGAAGTGCAGTTGGTGAACGACGACAACCTCCGATGGAAGGTCAGCGGCGTGCGCGACCTGGCGAAGTGGAAGGGCCGCTAGCCCTTTCCCTGCATTCGACATGCCAAAGCCCTCTCCGGTGCTATGCCGGAGGGGGCTTTTCTTTGCCCTGGAACCATGGGATCGTCTGTCCGGTTCTCGCGTGAATTACTCTTTTCATCTGTTATACTTTCGGGAAGCGCCTCAGTTGAACTGCGACGCTGACAGACCACCACACCTTATCTAGGCAAAGCAACTACACACGTGGAAGACGTTCTCGTCATCGGCGCAGGGCCTGCAGGCAACAACGCCGCCCTTGAGCTCGCCAAGCAGGGCCATCGCGTCACTCTTGCCGACCGGCGCTATACCATCGGCGACAAACTCTGCACCGGTATCGTCGGCGCGGAGTGCGTTCGCCAGTTCCCTGTCGACCAAGCCCACATCTACCGCACAGCCTCAGCCGCAACGGTCAGCGCCCCTGGCGGCCAGCACGTGCGCATCGCCCGCGAGACGCCACAGGCATACATCGTGGACCGCGTCTCCTATGTGGCCGACTACGCCCGCCAAGCGCAAGAGGCCGGGGCCACCTATATGCTGGGCCACACCGTTCGCTCAGTGCAGATCGAGCGCAATCATGTGAGCGCCATCGTTCAAAATGGCGCAGGGCCACAGGAGATCCGGGCGCGCAGCCTGGTGATTGCAACCGGTTTCGGGAGCAGGCTCACCAAGAGCCTTGGCCTCGGCCACGTGCAGGATTACGCCGGAGGCATCCAGGCAACGGTGACGACCACCGGCGTTGACGAAGTCCAGGTCTATCTCGGCAAGCGTTTCGCGCCGGGGTTCTTCGGGTGGCTTGTGCCCACAGCGAAAGACAGGGCACTCCTTGGCCTGATGGCGCGCAAAGAGAACAATGAGCATTTCGCCGAGCTACTCGCACACCTTCAGCAGAAGGGGCTTGTCCAAGACGTCGTAAACGGCCCGAGCCGCTGGGCGATCCCGCTTCGCCCCTTGAAGCAGGCGTACCGAGACCGCGTTGTGGTTGTCGGCGACGCTGCGGGCCAGGTGAAGCCGACCACCGGGGGCGGCATCTATTACAGTTTCCTCTCCAGCCGCATCGCATCCCAGGTGCTCCACCGCGCCCTGCGAAGAGATGACCTCTCCGAAGACTCCCTCTCGGAGTACGAGCGCGAGTGGAAGTCGGTCCTTGGCGGCGAGCTCGAGTCGGGATACACGGCCCGTCGCATCTTCGAACTGCTGGGCGATAGGCAGATCGACGTTGTGATGGAGGCGCTGTCATCGAGCGGCTTTGTGGAGAAGCTGCTCCACTCGGAAGGCCTTGGGTTCGACTGGCATAGCGGCGTCATCAGAGAGTTCCTCCACTGGCCCCTGCTCCAGGGTGTCATACGGTCCCTTGGCGGCATTGCCACGAAGACGCTTTCGCGAAGCGCCTAGGCCGCCGTGCGAACGCCTAGCGGCCCGCAGTTCGTCGCGCTGCTATTGGCGGCGAGCGTGATGAGCGTCATCTTCTACTACTCCTCGCAGTCAACAACCCCTGGGATCGTCGTCGAAGAGAAAGAAGGGCTTTCCCTTGCCATCCGCAAGCTGGCCCACGCAGTCGAATTTGGCTCCCTTGCCTTTGTGCTGAGAGACGCCTTTGGTTTTCTTATCCGGCCCCTCGCATTCACCCTGAGCTTCGCTATCGCGCTTGGCTACGCGGCAGGCGACGAGTGGCACCAGCGCTTCACCCCAGGCCGATATGCCTCAGTCCTCGACGTCTTTATCGATACCGGAGGCATCGTAGCGGCTCTTGTGTTGTGGTGGATCGCGGAGCTTTACCTGACGCGCCGCCGTGCAATGGGCACGGCAACCCGATAAGATGAGCCGCGCAGAAAGACGATAGGAAAGAGCCATGACCAGTCGCAAAGCGGCGCTCGTGACAGGAGGAGCAGGGTTCATCGGCTCCCATGTCGCCGATCGCCTTGTGCAAGAAGGCTTTCGCGTCGCTGTGGTTGACTCACTCGCCACAGGACACACGCAAAACGTCAATCCCAAGGCCTCTTTTTACAAGGTTGACATTCGCTCCCCCGCCCTGCGCGACGTCTTCGCCAAGGAGCGCCCTGCCTTTGTTTTTCACCTCGCCGCCCAGGCAAGCGTCGTCCGGTCTGTTGAGAAGCCGGCGCTGGATGCGCAAGTGAACATCCTTGGGACGATAAACCTCTTGGAGCAGTGCCGCAGCTTCGGCGTCCAGCGGTTCATCTACACGTCCACAGGCGGCGCGCTCTACGGCGAACCGGAGAAGCTGCCGTGCGACGAATCGCACCCGATACGCCCGCTTTCGCCCTATGGCGCAAGCAAGCACGCCGCCGAAGTGTATGTCCACATGTACGGTGCCCTGCATGGCTTGAAGTACACCGTCCTGCGCTTCAGCAACGTATACGGACCACGGCAGGACCCCGAAGGCGAAGCGGGCGTGGTGGCCATCTTCACCAAGCGCCTGCTCGCCGGCCAGGAGTCCTTCATCTTTGGCGACGGCACACAACAGCGAGACTTCGTCTATGTCTCAGACGCGGTGGAAGCCAACTGGAAGGCGCTTACGCAGAAGAAGAATGACGTCTTCAACATCGGAACTGGGCGAGGCGCGAGTGTGAACGACGTGGCAAAGACTTTGGTGAAGCTCACCCGGGCGAAGAAGCTCCCCGCAAAGGCGCCGCCACGAAAGGGCGAAGTCTAC
>CAMAVV010000140.1 GCA_945861815.1 Thermoflexus hugenholtzii JAD2 | reverse complement strand
GAGGGCGTTCTCCAAGGCAACCTCGGCTTTGTCCCACATCTCGTCGGTGCCGACGCGCTTCTCGGGGCGCAAGGAGAGGCGGATATCGATGTTGCCGAAGCCGAACATATGATAGGTCTCCATGAACTGACTCAAGAAGACCGTTATCTCAGCTTGGATCTGGTCGGGGCGGCAGAAGATATGAGCGTCGTCTTGGGTGAAGCTGCGGACGCGGGTGAGGCCGTGGGTGACGCCTGAGCGCTCGTAGCGGTGGAGGCGAGCGAAGTCGGCGTAGCGGATGGGGAGATCGCGATAGGAGTAGAGCTTGGAGGCATACATCATGGCGTGGCCGGGGCAGTTCATGGGCTTCACGCCGAATTCGCGCTCGTCGATGTTCGTGAAGAACATATTCTCGATGTAGTTATCGTAGTGGCCGGAGCGCTTCCAGAGGTCGGTGGACATGATCAGGGGCGTGATGACTTCCGTGTAGCCATACTTGGTATAGAGGCCACGGATGTAGTCGACGAGAAGGTTGTAGACGAGGGCGCCCTTGGGATAGAAGAAGGGGCTGGCGGGGGCGATGGGATCGAACATGAAGAGGTCGAGCTCGCGCCCCAGCTTACGGTGGTCGCGCTTGGCGGCCTCTTCGAGCATCTTGAGGTGCTCCTCGAGGGCAGTGCTGGACTCGAAGGCGGTGCCGTAGAGGCGCTGGAGCTGCGGGTTCGATTCGTCGCCTTTCCAATAGGCGCCAGCGACGCTGAAGAGCTTGATGGCCTTGATGCGCCCGGTGTAATCGACGTGGGGACCTTCGCAGAGGTCGGTGAAAGTACCCTGGCTATAGGTGGTGATCTTTTCGCCCGGGGGGATGCTTTCGATGGTCTCGACCTTGTAGCGGTTGGCCTTGAACTGCTCGATGGCCTCGCCCTTCGTCAGCTCCTTGACGAGCATACGGTCGTTCCGCTTGAGGATCTCCTTCATCTTTGCTTCGATCTTCGCAAGGTCCTCAGGTGTGATGGAGCGAGAGGTCTCGATGTCGTAGTAGAAGCCGTCGTCGGTCGAGGGGCCGTGGGCGAGCTTGGCCTCGGGGAAGTAGAAGAGGACAGCCTCGGCCATGACGTGTGCAGCGGTGTGGCGGATGCGATGGCGCAGCGCTTTCAGCGCCTCTTTATCGGATGAGATAGTGGACACGGATAGGTTCCTTTTCTGTCACTTGCACCCTGTAGAGAGCCAGGGCGCACATCTGAAGATTATAGCTCACAAAATACTCCTCTGTGACGGCTGAGGTTCCTCGCAAGGGCCTACTTTCGCTCCGGTCGTTTGCGTGTCTAGACAGCGGCGGTACAATGGCGGTGCGTTGCAACTTCACCAGGGAGTACCCTCTATGCGCGCGTATGTGTTAATCGAGGCGACGATAGGCAAGGCGAGAGACGTGGCGAAGGCGCTGAAGACGATGCCTGGCGTACAGGAATGCTATCTCGTTACCGGGCCGTACGATGTGGTGGCAATCGTTGAGGGGAAGGACGCGAATACGGTGGGAAAGACGGTAGCGGAGCGAGTGCACAATGTGCCGGGGATCGCGCGCACGGTGACGTGTTTAGCGCTTGGGATATAAGAGGGACAGGGAGCGAGGGTAGGGGCTAGCGTCTCGTTGTTCCCTGGGAACGTCCGCTGCCTCTAACGCTGGGGTGTCTGCCGAGATACGTGGCCAAATCGTCACCCTCTCCTCTCGCTTCGCGAGGTCCTCTCCCATCGAGGGAGAGGAGGGACGAGAGAGTGCCCCACATAGACCTCTCCTTTTCAGGCACATTCCCCAAAGTGAGAGGGGCGTCAGGGCTAGTACTTTGAGGAGCCAATCTCCTCGCGTTTGCCTGTGACCACAAAGACGGCCTGCTCGGCGATGTTGGTCGAGCGGTCGGCGATGCGCTCCAGGTTGTGAGCAACCCATGTTAAGTATGTGGCCTGGGTGATTTTGCGCGGGTCCTGGAGCATGTAGGTCAGCAACTCGCGATAGATCTGATCGTTCAAGTTGTCGATCTCATCGTCGTCGTTGCAGACGCGGGTGGCCGCAGCGGTGTCGCGATGGATGAAGGAGTCGAGGGCACGGCGAAGCATACTCACGGCAAGCTCCATCATGCGCGGGATATCAATGAGGGGCTTGATGAGCGGGTCGTCGCCGATGCGAATGCTGACGCGGGCGATGCCTTCGGCGTGATCGCCCATGCGCTCAAGGTCGACGGTGGTGTGCAGAACGGCAACGATGATGCGCAGGTCCTGGGCCATGGGCTGCTGAGTAGCCAATAGCTTAAGGCACGTCTCTTCGATCGCAAAGCGCTTGGCGTTAATGAGCTTATCCTCATCCACCACGGTGCGCGCCAGGGTGAGGTCACGGCGCTTGAGAGAGTCGACGGCGCGGATCACGGCCTTCTCCACCATGCTGCCGAGTTCGAGAAGCTCGTCCTGCAAGTGCTTGAGATCGTGATCAAAGCCTACCCTAGTCATAGCTGGCTCCTTCTCTACGCATACTGGGCTCTATCCAAACCGGCCTGTGATGTAGTCCTGGGTCCGCTGGTCTCGAGGGTTCGTAAAGATGACGTCTTTCGGCCCAAACTCGACGAGCTTGCCAGGGGCCCCGCCACCTTCCGTGGTGAGGAAGGCAGTATAGTCGGAGACGCGGGCTGCCTGCTGCATATTATGCGTCACGATGACAATGGTGTAGTCCTTCGCCAGTTCTTGCATCAAGTCTTCGATCTTCAGTGTGGCGAGAGGGTCGAGGGCTGAGGCGGGCTCGTCCATCAAGATGACCTCGGGCGCGACGGCGAGGGCGCGGGCGATGCAGAGGCGCTGCTGCTGGCCGCCTGAGAGTTCCAGGGCGCTCTTCTTCAGACGATCTTTGACCTCTTCCCACAGGGCGGCACGGCGCAGAGATTTTTCGACCAGTTCGTCCAGGTTGCCTTTGTACCCGTTGATGCGCGGGCCGAAGGCGACGTTATCGTATATGGACTTGGGGAAGGGATTCGGCTTCTGGAAAACCATGCCGATGCGGTAGCGCACCTCGGTGGGGTCAACATCGCGGGCATAAAGATCTTCGCCCATGAAGAGGACTTCGCCTTTGATACTCGCGCCCTGCAGAAGCTCATTCATACGATTGAAGCAGCGGAGGAGAGTGCTCTTGCCACAGCCAGAGGGGCCGATGATGGCGGTGATGCGCCGCGCGGCGACCTTCATGGAGATGCTATCAAGGGTAAGGTGGGAGCCGTAGAAGACCCGCAGGCTCTTGGTCTCCAGAGCAATCGCCTCCTTCGCCATAGGGTCTGCATTCTCCGGGTCGTCTCCTAGAGGCATCGGCGGGGTCTCTTGGAACTTCGGCGGCTTGATGTTTACGGGCGCTTGCGCCATGGGCCACACTCCTGGGTCGTCGCGTTAGTCCTGGATCTTTTTCTGGAAACGGTCGCGGAGGAAGATAGCGAGGCCGTTCATCGCCAGCAGGACGATGAGCAGCACGATGATGCCGGTGGCAGCGATCTCCTGGAATCCCGTCTGGGGCCTGGACGTCCAGTTGAAGATCTGAATGGGCAGAGCAGTGAAAGGATCGAGGGGGGCGTGGAGAAGGCCATCGCTGCCAGGGACGAAGGCGATATAGGTGAGAGCGCCAATCATGATGAGGGGGGCTGTCTCCCCGATGGCGCGAGACATGGAGAGGATGATGCCGGTAAGGATTCCAGGGAAGGCGTAGGGCACTAACACTCGCCGGATGGTCTGCCATTTGCCAGCGCCAAGGGCATAGGAGGCCGTTGCCAGGGAAGAGGGAGTCGCACGAAGAGCCTCGCTGGTGGCGATGATGGTGATGGGAAGGACAAGAAGCGTCATGGTAAGCGCGCCGGCGAGGACGCTGCGGTCGAGAGACATCCAGCGGACGAAGACAGTAAGGCCTAAGAGGCCATAGACGATGGAAGGGACACCGGCAAGGTTCGAGATATTGGTCTGGACTATGTCAGTCCACCGGTTCTTGGGCGCGTAGTATTCCAAATAGAGCGCGGCGCCGACCCCGAGGGGCACGGAGAAGAGGAGGGTGAAGCCCATCATCCACAGGGTCCCCATGAGGGCAGACTTGAGGCCAGCCTGCTCCGGGAAGCGGGAAGGGAAGCTGGTGATGAACTGCCAATCGAGGTGGGAGGTGCCGACGAAGAAGATGCGGGCGAGGAGCGTCACCAGCACGACGATACCGAGGAAGGTGGCCGCGATGAAGACGCCCGCATAGATCTTGCCCTTCAGCTTGCGCTTTCCCAGATTCAGAGGAGCGTTCAGGACCTGCATCTAGTACCTTTCCCTGAAGCGCTTCACGACCCAGTGGCCAGCGAGGTTCATCAGCAAGGTCATAAGGAAAAGCATGAGGCCGACGACAAAGATGGTTTTGTATTCGATGGTGCCGTGGGGCGTATCGCCAAGGCTCACCTGGACGATATAGCCGGTCATGGTCTGGATGCTATCGAGGGGAGAGGCTTCGATATTGGGGGTCGCGCCAGCGGCAATGGCAACGATCATCGTTTCGCCGGCGGCGCGGGCAAGGGCCAGAATGAAGGAGGCAACGATGCCGGAGAGCGCCGCCGGAACGACGACGCGCATGGCGACTTCGAAGCGGGTCGCGCCGAGGGCGCGTGCGCCATCGCGAAGGGACTTGGGCACGGCAAGCATGGCATCTTCGCTGAGGGAGGCGACCATAGGGATGATCATGACGCCAACGACGAGGCCTGCGCTGAGAGCGTTGAAGATGTTCGCGTCCGCGAAGGGGCCAGGGAGCTTGCGGATGATGTATGGGGTTACAAAAGTTAGAGCAAAGTAGCCGTAGACGACGGTGGGGATGCCGGCCAGCACTTCAAGGGTAGGCTTGAGCACCCTTCGGAGGCCGTTGGGGGAATATT
>CAMAVV010000139.1 GCA_945861815.1 Thermoflexus hugenholtzii JAD2 | reverse complement strand
CCGATGGCGATCTCGAAGGAAATCGCGGCGATCAAGGCGCCAAAGAGGGTGTCCTTGAGACGGACGGGGCGGTTGGGAAGGAAATAATAGAGGACGGCAAAGGAGACGAAGAGCAAGAGCACAGAGACGAAAAAGAGCCAGGGCGGGTCTGTGAAAAACCCAACGTTCTCCAGGTTCGCATCGGCGAAGGAGCGGACAACCGTCGTCGTGAGCAACAAGCTCATGAAGAGCAGGCCAGCGCCGAAGGTGATGCTCAGGTCGATGAAGCGCTCTCTTACCCAGGGGCGCGGGTTGCGGATATTCCATGCTGTGTTGACCCCTTTGCGAAGGGTCGCGAAAACGCCCGTCGAGGCCCAGACGAGACCCACGATAGCAGGCGGCGCGGCGACGGCCTTCGAATCGGCGGCTGTCTTTACCGCGTCGGCGATGATGTCCTGGCTCACCGGGATGAAGGTTGCCAGCGCGCGTATCAGATTGGCGTCCTGGACCGCCGTCTGATTCACAAAGACGTCGAAGGTGAGGATGATGAGGATGGAGAGCGGGAAGATGGAGAAGAAGGAATAGAAGGCGACGGCTGCCGCCATCTGCATGCTGTTGTTGGTGAGGAATTGCTGGGTGGCGCGCGAGCAGAAGACGACAAATGCTTTGCCGCCGGTGCCTAGGTCCTTGGCGAGCGGGTTGACCTCGGGCTTTTCTTCCAGCCACGGCTTCTCCAGCGGTGGGGTCGTCGTCATGCCGTCGCCCCTACGCGGTGCGCGCCCCTTCGATAGCAGTCGCCTGGACCGCGCCTAGCTCCCGTATTCCCATGGCGGCTAAGTCTAGGAGGGCATTCAACCGCTGCCTGCTGAAGGGCTTATCCTCCGCCGTCCCCTGCACCTCCACAAAGTCACCCTTCCCGGTCATGATGACGTTGAAGTCCACCTCCGCGCGCGAGTCCTCCTCGTAGCACAGGTCGAGCAGATCTGTTCCTGCCACCACGCCCACGCTCACCGCGGCGACGGATGTTGTAAGAGGCATGGCTGACAGCGCGCCGCTCTTCACCAGCTTCTCCATCGCCTGGTAAAGGGCCACGTATGCGCCGGTGATCGCCGCCGTTCGCGTGCCGCCGTCCGCCTGCAGCACATCGCAGTCTACGGTGAAGGTGCGCTCGCCGAGAAGCTCAAAGTTGGTGACGGCGCGCAGGGAGCGTCCGATAAGCCGCTGTATCTCGACGGCCCGTCCGTCAGGCCTGCCCTCGGGGCGCGGCGTGCGCGTGTGCGTCGAACGGGGCAGCATGGCGTACTCGGCAGTCACCCAGCCGCGCCCCTTGCCCTTCAGGAAGGGCGGCACCTTCTCCTCGATGGAGACGGCGCACAGCACCCGCGTCAGCCCCGACTCGATAAGCGTCGAGCCTTCGGCAAAGACCTGCCCGCCGTGACCGATGCGCACGGGGCGAAGCTGGTCGTGTCTGCGGCCGTCGCTGCGAGGCAGAGGCGTCTCCTACGCAAAAGGTTTGTGGGATTATATCAGGAGCGGAGGCCGCCGCGAGCCGGATCGGACTCGATCCACAGCCGCCTGCCATCCGACGCAAGCGTTGCCCTTGCCCCCTCCTCCACCACGAACAGCCTCCCCTCAGGCCGTCCTTGACCCAGCGTTGAAGCAAGGTCGCCCTCTTCCACGGCAGTCCCTCCCAGCACCACGACTGCCGCCTGGGGCGCAACGGCCTCGACAAATCGCTCGTGCGCAATAGTGGACCTCGGTGCGTTCGTCATCACCACCACATTGCCCTGAAGTTTCGCACCCTCGTCCGCAAGCCTTCCCACAACAGAGGCTTTGACCGTGTGCGCCACCACAACTGCCGCCCTCCCATAGCGTATCTTCAGCGCCAGCGCATCGTCATCTGCCACCGAATCCGCCCTGGGCGCATGCAGTACCTCGATTGCCACGCCCCCTATGCGCAGGACCTGGCCCGCCTGAGCCGTGCGCCGTTCGCTTCCTCGCTCCTTCAGCGCCTCGTCAAGCTCCACCGCCGCGACTGAATCCCGTTTCACGGCAGGCGCCAGAAAGGTCTTCACCCTGTAGCGTCGTGCAACCTCCGCCATACCGCCAACGCTGGCCGCCCTGGGGCTCGTCGCGATCGCCACGTCAATCCGCCGCCGCCCAAAGGAGAGGCGGTCGCCGAGCAACTGCGTCGCCGCATGGCCATCGGCGCTGGCGTCTATCAACACAACATGCCGCGAGGGCGTTTGCACCAGGATAGCCGCGCCGCTGCCGCTGTTGGCAATCGTAACCTGCAACCGCTGTTGTGACGGCCAGAGTGCCGCCGTCCAGACAAAACCTGCGGCAAGAAGAAGCGCTAGTATTGCTGTCCGATAGCGCGATAGGCGAGGCCCTTCTATATGCGGCAGCTTTGGCGGCGATAGGCCAATAGTCACGCCAGCCGTCTTCATGCTTCGCAAGGCCCAGCCCGCTCCCGCAAGCGCGAGGTAGTAGAGCACGACGAATGTCCTGCTCACGCCTCCCACCGTCACTGCCGATAGCGGCAAGCTCGCGAAGAGCTGTGCGATTGCCGCAACATAGCTCAGGCTCACCCAGGCCAGCCAGCCGAAAATCCATGCGCCGCTCGACCAGAAGAGGCCGACGAAGGCGGCAAGCGCCGACGCCACCATCGCCACTGGCAGTGCGGGGCTGGCAAGAATCGTCGCGGGAATGGTGGCAAGGGAGACGCGATGGAAGTAGAAGGCGATGGCAGGCCAGGTGAAGAGCGTCGCCACCACGGACATGAGCGCGACGACGATTGTCCATCGAAGCATCTGCGCGAGAAGCGTTCGCCTGGGCGCATCCAACTCCGGCACAAGGTAGTCGTGGGCAGCAGGCATGACGAGAACGATGCCCGCCATCGCCAGGAAGCTCAGATGGAAAGAGACTTGCCACAGGGCCGTCGGCGCAAAGAGGGTGATGACGGCTGCTGAGAGCATCAGCGCCTCAAGGCCATGCCGCTGCCGCCCTAGCAACAGGGCTACGATGTAGACGCTGCCCATCACCGCCGCGCGAAAGGCCGATGGCGGCAGCCCTGCTAGCAGGGAATAGCCCCAAATCAGGGCGAGAGCAACGATATAGACGCCCCTGCGCGAACGGCGAAATAGAGTCAGACCAAAGAGGAGAACGGCGGCAAGCAGGATGCTGACGTTCTGGCCGGAAATCGCCAAAAGGTGCGTCGTGCCGCTTCGATTGAACTCCTCTTTAAGGCTGTCCGGCAGGTCTGAGCGGATGCCTAAGATGATCGCCTTCGCCAGCCCGCTCTGCGGCTCCGGCAGCGCCTGCTCCAGCGACTCCGCTAAACGGCTGCGGACACCAAAGATTGCCCTATCGAACCACGGGCCCGCGTCCTCCTCCACAAGGGCCAGCCGGGGAAAGGACATCACCGACCGCACGCCTTGCTGGGCGAGATAGGCCGGGAAATCGAAGTCGCCCAGAGGCGTTGGCGACTCCAGGTCGCCCTTGAGCCACAGGCGGTCGCCGGTGTGAAAGTAGGGCCGGTCGCGACGGTTCACCAGCGTCCGCGTCTGCCGCGCCGTGACCAGGATGCGCCCGCTCGCCTCTTGCCACACGCCATCTGCAAAAATCTTCTCGGCCCTTATGCGGAACTGCGTCACCTGGCCGTGCTCTTCCGGATACGAATCGATACTTCCCTGGAGCTCAACCGCCTCCTGCCCATTGAAGCTCGCAAGGCTTTCCGCCTCTCGCGCCGATTCATGCGCCTCGTAGCGCAAAAGGCCTGCGACAAGGCCCAGAGCGGCAAAGCCGAGCATAAGCAGCCGCCAGCGATGCCTGATGAAAAAGAGTCCAGGCAGCAGAAGGGCGATGAACAAGGCCGCCATGGGAATGGGCAGGTCAAAGAGCGATGCGGCATAGAGCCCAGCGAGCCACGCCGCCGCAAAGGTGATGAGGCGCATAACTAGCGCGCCTCCACCAATGGCCGCAGCCTCGCCAGCGTGACCGCGCCGATGCCCTTCACATCAAGCAGTTGCTCAACAGAAGTGAATCGGCGAATCTTTGCTCGATAGTCGAGGATGGCCTTAGCCGTGACCGGCCCAATCTCCGGCAACGCCTCCAACGCTTTCTGCGTTGCCGTATTGAGGTTCACCAGAGCTGCCGGAGTTGAACCTGGAGGCGTGACAACAGCAGGCTCTGCAAGGCGCGGGACGTGGATATGGTCGCCATCGCGCAGCAGGCTGGCGCCGTTGACCCGCGCGCGGTCGGCGTCACCTACGAGTCCCCCGGCAAGCTCTATCGCATCTGAGGCGCGATCGCCCTCGCGCATCGAGTAGAGGCCTTCGCGGCCAACTGCGCCAGTGATGTAGACAACGACTGGCTGCACAGGCGTAGGCGGCGGCAAGAGGATTTCCACATCGCCATCGGGTGAAGCGCTACGCAGGGCGAGCAGGGCAACGCCTGCTACTACAAGCGCCAAGAGAAGCGCCAAAAGCCCGAAGCGAACGATGCCAGAACGTACAATAGGCAGTCGCATACAACCTCCTGCCTCCCCAATCAGCCGCCCGATTCTGTTCGATTGCTAGAATAGTGTCAATCCATCTGGAGACCTTGCTCCATGCTCCATGACCCTCTTCGACAGCGTCTTTCCGATAATCTCCTCGCCTTCATGAGCAAAGGCGCCGCTGGCCCGCGTGACGAGGCTCGCTTCAACGCCCTCGCTCTCGAAATCTTCGCCTATCAGTTCGCACGCAACCCCATCTACACGCGCTTCTGCACCGGGCGAGGTATTACCCCCGCCACCGTCAAAAAGTGGCAGGAGATTCCCGCAGTGCCGACGACCGCCTTCAAAGAGCTGCCCATCGCCTGCTTCCCGGTGGAGAAGGCCGTCGCCGTCTACCAGAGCAGCGGGACGACGGGCACGAAGCGCAGTAGGCACTACCTGGCGACGCT
>CAMAVV010000138.1 GCA_945861815.1 Thermoflexus hugenholtzii JAD2 | reverse complement strand
CCGCTGACGACGACGGATGTCCCTGGCGGCCCGCTGGCGCGATCGAGGCGGAGGCCGGAGGAGATGGAAAGTGTGGCCTGGGGGACTGATGGTCCCAGCGTAAGGCTGCCTGAGGCGCGAACGACATGGGAGCCAGCCGAGGCGACAGGAACTTGGAACGTGCCCGACCATCGTCCATCCGAGTCTGCGGATATGCCGGAGACGACAGATGTGCCATCGAAGGTGACGCTGATGCCGACTTCGCTCGATGCGAACCCACTGCCAATGATTGTGACCGTGGCTCCCGGCGCAGCGCTTGAGCGGTCAAGGGTCATGGAAGGGGTCACGGTAAATATCGGAACTGTTCCCCCTAAGGCTGCCCCGGATATGCCGAAGGTGTGGCTGCCTCCCCGTATGCGGGGGATTTGGTAGCTGGCGTTGAGCGAGCCCAGCCCGTCTGTGTTGACCGTCTGCACACCTGCGCCGTCCAGCGTGAGGCTCAGCGACGTGCTTGCCGCAAACCCTCCGCCGACGATGTTGACCGTGGTGCCCGCCGGCCCTGATATGGGACTGATGCTCAATCCTGAGGTGAGAGTAAACGTCTGTGTGGGCGCTGAGCCAACGGTGATGTTGTAGACGCCAGCCGGAACAAACGGCACGGCGACAGGGGCGTTGAAGGAGCCTACCGTGCTTGCCGAGATGGTAGCGATCTGAGTCGAGCCAAAGGTGATGGGGATGCTGGTTTGAGAGGCGCCGAATCCCATGCCGGTGATGGTCAAACTCGAACCAGCAGGGCCAGTGGCAGCAGAGACCGTGATGGCGCTTGTCACAAAGAATGTCGCGGTTGTTGCCCCAGACTGGACGGTATGCGCGCCTCCGGCGGATACGGGGACGGAGAAACTAAGGCTCCATGACCCACTGCCGGCTGGAGTGTTAGTCGAGCCTACGAAAGTTCCGTCATAAGTGACACTGATGGTGCTGCTGGTGGCAAAATTGGCGCCAACAGCGTTGACGAACGTTGTCTGCGGGGGGCCGGTGCTAGGAGTGAGAGTGATCGAGGGAACAGCTTGCGCCCTGGCATTTTGGCTTTGCACGATAAGGGCGACAGCAAGGAGTGCCAGAAGGGAGATGAGAACAAACAGCCACCGCTTAGTGATAATGGGAATGAATCCCTGTCTCACCGGCTGCCCGGTCTGGGTCACTGGCTCCAGGGAGGGCTGTTGTTGAGGATTCCCCATAGGCTGTCGCGTTCGAATGATCTTCGTCGGTTCCCTAAGTGCAGGCTATCGCTAGTAGCTCGCGCGAAAGAGTACCATGCCAGCGAGCCAGTATAAAGGTTGCTACAGAGGCGTGAGATGCCGGTTCTGTCATAACGCCCGGTCTTTGCGTTGGCTATAGAAGGAGCCCGCCTACCGATTCGCCATCATGGATGCGGCGGATCGCCTCGCCAAAGAGGGGCGCAACGGAGAGGACGACGACCTTGCCGTCGCGCTTCGCGTCGGGGATGGGGATCGTATCAGTGAGAACAACTTCCTTGATGGCGCTATTGCGGATGCGCTCGGCGGCTGGAGTGGAGAGGACGCCGTGGGTAGCGCAGGAGAAGATAGTTTTGGCCCCGTGCTTGAGGAGCGCCTGTGTTGCTGACGCCAGTGACCCTGCCGTATCGATCTCATCGTCAAAGGTCAGGACGTTCTTCCCTTCCACTTCGCCGATGACATTGAGGCTTTCCGGCTGGCCCTGGATGCGCCGCTTCTCGATGATGGCAAGGGGTACGCTGAGCTTTTCGGCCATATCGCGGGCGCGCTTGGAGATGCCGATGTCAGTCGCCACGACCACAAGGTCCTTGAGCCCCTTCTTTGTGAAGTAGTCGCAAAGGATCGTGAGGGCGCTGAGTTCGTCAACGGGGATATTGAAGAAGCCTTGGATCTGGCCTGCGTGAAGGTCCATCGTCAGGATGCGGTCGGCGCCGGCGGTGGTGAGCATATCGGCCAGGAGGCGCGCTGTGATGGGGACGCGGGGCTGGTCCTTCTTATCGGTGCGGCCATAGGCGTAATAGGGCACCACGGCGGTGATGCGCCCCGCCGAGGCTCGCTTGGCGGCATCGATCATGATGAGCATCTCCATGATGCTCGTGTTCACGGGGGTGCAGAGGGGCTGGACGATAAAGACGTCGCGCTGGCGGATGTTCTCTTTTATCTTGACGAAGATATTCTCGTTGGCGAACTGTGTCACATCCGCTGGGGTTAGCCCGGTTTCCAGATAGTCGCAGATGGCCTGGGCCAAGGGGCGGTTCGCATTGCCGGTGATGATCTTAAGCCCGGCGTTATAACGCTGGAAATCGTTTTTCAACGAGCTACCTCCCGGAATACTTCGGCGAGCGCTTCTCGCGGAAGGCCTGCGCCCCTTCGCGGTGGTCTTGGGACGAGAGGGTGATGGTCTCGCTGGCGGCGGCAAACTTCATCGCTGTCTCCAGGTCGATCTCGAGGCCCTTATAGAGGTTAAGCTTGGCAAGGCGCATGGCGATGGGCGGACCAGCCGCCAGCTTTCGCGCCAGGTCCATCGTCGCGGTTTCCAACTGCTCCGCAGGCACCAGCTTATTCAGCGCGCCCAGGCGAAGGGCCTCTTCTGCCTCGATGGCGTCGCCTGTCATGACCATTTCGATGGCTTTCGAGAGGCCGATGACGCGCGGCAAAAGCCAGGTGCCGCCCCAGCCGGGAAAGAGGCCGATCTTGATATAGGAGGAGGCGAATCGAACGGTTGGGCCGCCGATGCGCATATCGCAGGCGAAGGCGATGTCCATGCCTGCGCCGGTGGCGGGGCCGTTCACCATCGCAATGGTGGGCTTCTCCATGCGCTGGATGCCGAGGATGACGGCCTGGGCAGGCTCGAAGCCCCGGCGGATCTCTTCGATGACGTTCGAGCTATAGGCGCTCTTCTCTTCGCCGCCGGCGAGGGTCTTGATATCGCCGCCTGAACAAAAGGCCTTCCCTGCGCCAGTGAAGATGACCACGCCGACGCTGTCGTCCTTCGTGACGTCTTGGATGGCGGCGACGAGTTCGTCGACTAGCACAGGGGCGAGTGCGTTGAGGCGTTCCGGGCGGTTGAGCGTGACCTTGGCGATGCGATCGCCCTTTTCGACGAGGACAAAGCGGGCGGGTTCGGTCACGAGCAACTCCCCTTGAGTGGATGAGGCCCGGACATTATAGCAATGGAGAGGGATGCGCGAAAGGGAAAAGGCTCAGCCTATGTTTGACACCGCGCGCAGATTTCCTGGTAAGGTATGAACGAATCGAGATATGCCAAAGGATCGCATATGCAGCTTAAGGGCAAAGTCGCCATCATCACAGGAGCGAGCCGGGGGATCGGCAAGGGCATTGCAACCGTGTACGCCCGCGAAGGCGCGTCGGTCGTCGTTGTGGCGCGCACCGAGCAGGCGGGCGGCAGGCTGCCGGGGACGATCTACGAGACGGCGGAAAAGATTCAGGCGGAGGGCGGGACTGCCCTCGCCGTGCGGTGCGATGTGACCAACGCCGCTGACGTGGATGCGATGGTAAAGACGGCGATGGAGAAGTTCGGGCGCATCGATGTGCTGGTGAACAACGCCGGGGGTTCCTTCACCTACGGCAAGGTGCTCGAGTATCCGGAGGACCGCTTCGAAAAGGTGATGGCGCTGAACGTTCGCGGCGTCTTTCTCACCTGCAAGGCAGTCCTGCCGGTCATGATGAAGCAGGGCAGCGGCGTCATCATTAACATCACCTCAGGCGCAAGCCTCCAGTTCTCTATCCCAGGTGACACGGTCTACGGCATGTCCAAGGCGGCAGTGGACCGCTTTACCATCGGCCTGGCGAACGAGGTGAGGAAGCTCGGCATCTCTGTGGTAGGCGTGCAGCCGGGGATGGTGAGAACGGAAGGCATCGACCTTGTGCTGAAGGGCAAAGAGATGGACTGGTCGAAGTGGCAGAAGCCGGAAGAGGTCGGCCCGCCGCTGGTTTGGCTTGCCCGGCAGACGCCTGCCACCTTCACAGGGCGCATCGTGCGCTCTACCGACTTTGGCGCCGTGTGGCCATGACGATGGGTGTCAGCAAGCATCCATAAAACAGGACATATCCGTTATATAATGGTGGATGGTCGTCCCATCTCAAACTGCTCCCTAGGGTAGGCCCCACCAGTGCTCAAAATCTTTGGCGACGCCAACGCCCGCGAGATCAAGAAGCTCCAACCCCTGGTCGACGAGATCAACGAGGCCGAGAAGGACTACAAGGACCTCACCGACGACCAGCTCAAGGCAAAAACAGCCGAGTTCAAAGAACTCCTTGCCCGGGGCGACAGCCTTGACGACGTCCTGATCGACGCCTTTGCCGCCGTCCGCGAGGCGGCCAAGCGCACCCTAGGCCAGCGCCACTACGATGTGCAGCTCATCGGCGGCATCGTGCTGCACGATGGCAAGATCGCCGAGATGCGCACCGGCGAAGGCAAGACCCTCGTCGCCACGCTGCCCGCCTACCTCAACGCCCTGGGTGGCAAAGGCGTCCACGTGGTCACGGTGAACGACTACCTGGCCAAGCGCGATTGCCAGTGGATGGGCCCCGTCTATCACGCCCTTGGCCTTACGGTCGCCTGCCTCCAGCACGATACCGCTTTTATCTATGACCCCACCGCCGCCTCAGACGATGAGAAGATGAAGAGCCTCCGCGGCATCTCCCGCAAAGATGCCTACGCCGCAGACATCACCTATGGCACCAACAGCGAGTTCGGCTTCGACTATCTGCGCGACAACATGGTGATGGAACTGAGCCAAGCAGTGCAGCGCCCCCTCAACTACTCCATCGTCGATGAAGTGGACAACATCCTTATCGATGAAGCGCGCACGCCCCTCATCATCAGTGGGCAATCGTCAGAGTCGGCGCAGTATTATGTCCAGTTTGCCAACATCGTGCCGACGCTGAAGGTTGAAGAGGACTAC
>CAMAVV010000137.1 GCA_945861815.1 Thermoflexus hugenholtzii JAD2 | reverse complement strand
TGGCAGGCTGACGTTAGTCGCCTTGGGACCGTGGGCCAGCGCATCTTCGGATGCGACCCCGTCCTTCTTCGGAAGGATGCTACATTCTCGCACCACCACCTGGAACGTCCTCTCGCGAAGGGACCGCCGTCCGACCGCCTGCACCCTCCATCCCCTAAAACCTAAACTCAAGGAGACCCGGCAACAAAAAAAGATAAAGCCAAACCCCACAAGCGCAAAGGGTACTATGTACGGGTGAAGAGACCACGGTTCAGCGTAATCATCCTGGCTGGCGGCGAAGGGCGTCGCATAGGCCAACCCAAGGCAGCGCTGCTCTTTCTGGGCGAACCGATGCTTGCGCGCGCGGTACGTCGGCTCAGTGCGCTCAGCGGCGACATCATCGTCGTGACAAAGGATGGCGTATCGCCGGTGGCTCTCGACAAGTCCGTGCGCTTTGCCAGCGATCTGCTCCCCGGCGAAGGGCCGCTATCCGCCGTCGCGGGTGGCTTCCGCATAGCCCGTCAACCCCTGGTCGCCGTCATCTCCTGCGATCTGCCGTTTGTCTCCCCTGATGTGCTCATGGCCCTTGCCGGGATGCTCGGCAAGGATTGCGATGCCGTCGTTCCTATCGTCGGCGGAAGACGGCAACCCCTGCACGCCGTCTACCGGACAAAGGCGGTCGCGCGTATCGCTGCATATGCCCTTGCTCAAGGCGAGCGCAGCATGAACGAGCTCATGGCGAGGCTGAAAGTGCTCGACGTGCCTGAGGGGAAGCTCGCGCATATTGCCGGCTGGCGCGAGTCGTTCATGAACGTCAATACGAGACCAGGCCTCAGGCGCGCAGAGAGAAAGGCAGACGAAACTACTTGACAGCCGCCGACCGTGATCGCCCCAGCATCGCCTTCTCCAGGGACTTGCGCAAGTCGGCCATCGTCACGGGCTTGCTGACAACCGCGTCGATATTCTTCACCTGGCCTCCCTCAGCCTTCTTCTCGTAGGCCGGCAGTTGGATGGTGAAGGTGGTGCCCTGGCCGGGTGTGCTTGATACGTCGATCTTGCCCCGGTGCCGTTTGATGATGCCGTAGGTAACGGCTAGGCCGAGGCCTCTGCCGCGTCCGTCCTTGGTGGAGAAGAATGGCTCGAAACACCGCTGTTGCGTCTCTTCCGACATACCCTTCCCCGTATCCGATATCTCTAGGACGACCCATGAGCTCTCGGTGCGCAAGGAAAGAGTGATGGTGCCGCTTTTCTCCATGGAGTCAACGGCGTTCAGGATGAAGTTCACCAGGATCTCGCGCAGCTCCGATGGGTCGCCGTTCACCGGGGGCGTCTTTCCCAGATGGCGCACCACGTTGATCTCGATACCTGCTGCCATGGCCTGGTCTTTCCACCTGGGCTCTGTTGTGGTGATTGCCTCATCAATAAGGCTTGCCATCTCCACTGCATCAAAGTCGTCGTCGTGCTCGGTGGGGAGATAGAAGCCGCGCAGGCGGCGCACCATCTGGGCGATGTCCTTGGCATTGGTGTTGATGGATTTCAAATAGCGCGCCGTCATCTCCTTGTCGTTGAGTTCGCCTGGGTGGCTCATCATCAAGTCGCTGAAGCCGAGGACAGGCGCAATGGCGTTGTTGATATCGTGGGCGATGCCGCTGGCCATCTGGCCTAGGGCGGTGAGGCGCTCCTGCTGGACCACCTGGCGATGGGCGCGCTGTTCATCTTCATAGAGCTGGGTATTACGCACCACCAAGGCAAGCTGGCCCGCCGCAGAGCGCAGGAAGTCGAGGTCGGTCTTCGGCGGCTTTCCCTCAGGCAGTGCGACGATTATCAATCCAACAAACTCGTCCTGGGCGTTCATAGGGATGCTCACGATGCGCTTTGCACTGCTTGGCAAAACCTGTCGCAGAGAGGTGAGCGGCTGGGGAAGTTCGGCAGGAGTCCCCGATTGTTCGGAACGGAGGAGGCGCGCAGCGGCAGCGTCCATCTTGAGGGAACGCACGCTCTCCGCTTGACTCTCGGAGATCCCGGCATACCCGGCAGAGAGAAGGATGTCCGGCGATTGGGGGCCGAAGACATAGGCCAAGACGGCAGACCGGGGAAGCGTCTGCTGGACCACGGTCACGGCGTGTCTCACAGCCTCCTTCGTCTTTGGCGATTCGGCGCTCGCCCGCGAAACTGCGGCGAGGGAGGTGAGACGGCGGGCGTGGGCGGCGACGCGCTCGCGGTCGCGCTGGGCCGTCTCGATGAAGAGGACCATAAGAGCGGCCATGCCGATGATGAAGGCAACCTGGATGGAGTTGTCGCGAAGTTCATCAAGGCGCGGCTCTCTGCCAAAGATGAAGGGTGTAAGGATGAAAGGGATCGAGGTCATGGCCGTGAAGATGGTGACGGCGGCCCCCGCCTTCCACCGGAGGGTAAGGGCGGCGTAGACAATGATAAGGAGGAATTCGGCCTCGTGGAGGATGTGGAGGCGAAAATAGGGAAGATTGCCGATAACGGCGCGAACATCCGGGATGTACGTGAGGTAGTGCATCAGGCCGTGGACCAAGACGGCCGTGACGACTATGACGGCGTGTATCAGCCGGTATTTCCGGTCGAAGAGGAAATCTGTTAGCCAGCGCACCCGCTACCCCTTCACTAGCTCAGTCTAGCTTCCCCCTTGCCAACTGGGCAAACCCTGTCACTCTTGTAGAACCCTAGCCTATCAGAAGGGGATTCATTGTGCATCGTGGTAAACACCCAATTGAGAGTGTAGGCAGTCGGGAACCTGGAACTTAGGAAGTCAGGAAGCCAAGGATGCAATGGCAGGGTAACAGAGAGGTTAGATACGTGCTGTTGTGCCTTAGCAATAGTTGCGCTGTTGGGGGCTAGGCTTAAGGAGGATTAGGTGTTTGCCTGCATGAAGTCTTCTGGTCTCTGTGCGATTCTGGTGGTGTGGAGCACGCCTCAAAGGTGAAAGCCCCGAGGTCGGTGAGGAGGACGCTATGAGACATGATGTTCGAAGGAGTGGGTTCACCGATAGCGACGCCGAAGTCGCGACACTCTTTCGTCTGGCGCTGGACAAAGTGGGGGAACCCCCAATGCCCACGGAGGAGCCGGAGCCAATGACGATACCAGCCCCGCAGGTGATTCTGTCTAACCCTGGCTGGAGCGTCGTCTACGCGCCTATCTAGGCCCAAAGCCTAGTCCTTGAGGCTCAGGCGGCTAGAGAGGGCTTCTACGAGCCCTTGGGTCGTATGCCGCTCGGCAACGACGTCAACGCGCAGGCCTTGTCGCTTTGCGCTCTCTGCCGCGGATGGGCCGATGCAGGCGACCACGCTGAGCTGTGCGAGTGACAGGTCACCCTTGAGGAGCGATGTGAAGTTGTGCACAGCGGCGGAGCTGGTGAATGTGACGGCGTGGACACCGTTCGCGAGCGCCTCACGTAGCTGTGCTTCAGCCCCAGACGGAACTACGGTTCGATAGAGGGAGATCTCGCGCACCTGCGCCCTAAAGAGAGCGAAGGCCTTGCGCAGGCTTCCGCTATCCTGGTCTGTGCGGTGCATGAGAACGCGCGCGCTTGGTTTGACGCGACTGCCCACGGCTTGAGCGATAGCCTCGATACTGAAGCCTTTGGGAGAGGCATCCGGCTCGATGCCGTGGGCGTTCAGCGAGGTGACAGCCGCCGACCCGATGGCGCAGACCTTTGACCTCGCGAGGGCACGGGCATCTTTCCCCCGTTTCTTCAACTGCTCAAAAAAGAGTTCGACGCCTATCGGACTCGAGAAGACAAGCCACCCATAGTTCGAGAGTTCGGCGATGGCTCTATCGAGGGCTGCGTTGCGCCCCAATGGCTTGAACTCAATAACAGGTGTCTCGATGGGGAATGCGCCTGCATCCTCCAGACACTGGGAGAATGAGGCCGACTGGCTCTTCGAACCGGTGACGAGGATGCGTTTGCCGATAAGGGGTCGCTGTTCGAACCAGGCGAGCTTGTCGCGAAGGCGAACAACCTCGCCGACGACAAGCACCACAGGCGCGACGAGTTTGGCCTGCCGACCGCGCTCGCGAATCGTCCCCAGCGTCGCGGTGATGACGCGCTGATGCGGCTCAGTGCCCCACTGGATGAGAGCTGCGGGAGTCTCTTCACGACGCCCTTCCCTGAGGAGCGACGTCACAAGGCCATCGAGTCCTTCCCAGGCCATAAGGGCGACGACAGTGCCATCTGGAGTCGTGAAGAGTTTGACCGGCTCCTTGCCGTGGGCCGCTCCGGCGCCACTGACGACGGTGAAGGATGAGGCGACATTGCGGTGGGTGACGGGAATCCCGGCATAGGCTGGCACAGCAACGGCGGAGCTTATCCCAGGCACAACGGCATACGGGATGCCTGCTTCAACCAAGGCTTCGGCCTCTTCTCCGCCTCTGCCGAACACAAAAGGGTCGCCGCCCTTGAGCCGCACAACGACCTTGCCTTCACGCGCCTTCTCCAACAGGAGATTGTTGATCTCCTGTTGTGGCGTGCTGTGCGCCCCTCGCGCCTTGCCGACGTTTATGAGTTCAGCCCCTGGCTTTACGTCCCGCAGGAGCCGGGGATCAACGAGGCGGTCGTAGATGATGACGTCGGCCTGCTGGAGGAGTCGAAGGCCGCGGACGGTGATGAGGCCAGGGTCGCCAGGGCCAGCGCCGACAAGATAGACGATGCCAGGGTCAGGTCGTGCCCTCTTCATGGGGCCACCTCACGCGTTGCGCCAGTGGTGAGGCTTGTGAGGACTTCTCGAAGAGCCTCGTCAGATTTCCCAGCCTGGACAAGCTTCAGGAGATGAGCGGTGATGGCCTGCTGCCAGCGTTCTGGCGTTGCCTTGATCTTCTTCTTGCGAAGCTCGGCACGGGCTTTCGCGAGGAGGTCGGCCAGGTCGGCCCACTGGAGCGCGGGATCTGTGGAAAGCTCTTCCCGGAGTTTGCGCGCCAGGGCTGGGCTTGCGCCGTTCGTGGAGATAGCTAT